>JAIBAP010000009.1 GCA_019695115.1 Caldilineales bacterium
TCGGCGGCGGTGTAGTCATAATGTTGGCGCACCACGCCGTTGCTCCCCAGCCAGCGATCCGTCGTCTGTCCCAGGGCGTTGTACGTCGTGCTGGCAACATAGGTGCTGGTTCCCACCATCGTCTCCACCAGCCCCTGCGGGTTGTAGGTGAAGTTCACCACTTCGCCCGCCTGGCTGTTGTTGCCGCCAGGATAGGTCATCGTCTTCACCCGGTCGGCGGCGTCATACGTCCACTGCGTCACAAACGTCCCCCCGCCTGTGCCGCCGATCGCCTTCGTCTCGCTCGTCGCCCGCCCCCGCACATCATACGCCCACGTCGTCGTCCCCGAACCGTCGTTCAGCCGGTTGCGTCGACCGATGCCGTTGGCCACCGGCTGCCAGTTCAGGGTGTCGTACTCGTGCGTCGTCCGCCACGCCAGCGTCCCCGTGCAATCCTTCGGCGCCGTCTGGTCTTCGCGCACATAGCGCAGCCGGTTGAGGGCGTCGTATTCATAGCACAACACCGTCCCCCGGGCGTCGGTCTGCCGGGTCAGGTTCCCCGCCCCATCATAGCCATAGCTCCACGCCCCCATGTCCGGGTCGCTCATCCCCGTCTTCTCGCCCAGCAGGTTGTAGCTCGGGTCGATCACAGCCCCATCCGCCCCCACCACCCGTTCCAGCCGGTCCAGCACATCATACTCATAGCTCGTCGTGCTGTACGCCCCCGGCAGGCTGTTCCAGTTCAGCGTCGGATACACCCCTTCGTACTCCCGCACCGCCTTCGTCCGCCCCAACCCATCCTCCTCGCTGATCACCAGGTGGTCCAACGCATCGAAGCTCGCCGTCTGCAAATAGCGATACTCATAACGCCCATCCGCCCCGTCCGGCCCCACCACCCGCACCACCCGTCCCAGGCTGTCGTACTCATTCCGGCTGTGCGCCACCCCATTCCAGTTCGTCACCGCCCGATACGTCCCCGGCGCTCCCCCATACTCATAGCCCACGCTCGTCCGCTCCAACCGCCCCTGCCCGTCATAGCTCTGGCTGACCAGGATGCTCTTGTTCGCATCCGACTCGTGCTCGCCCTGCCGCTGCACCTCCCGCCCCAACCCATCGTAGAACGTCCACTCAGCCAGATAGCCGCTTTCGGGGTTGGCTGGCGTCGTCACCTCGTCATACAGCTTGTGCAGCACCCGCCGCGGGCTGGCCGCGCTGCTGTAGTCGGTGTAGACCCACTGTTCATCCACGCTGGCATGGCCCAACGGCCGGTTCACGGTCAGCGGCCGGCCAAAGCCGTCGTAGGTGTAGCTGGCCACCTGGTTGTTGGCGTCGGTCGTCTGGCTGGGCAGCCCCAACGCCCGCTGCACCACATCCGCCGGCGGATAGGTGGTCGTCGTCGTCTGGCTGAGGTCGTTGCTCTGCGTGCTCACGAAGACATGGAATTCGTTGTCGTAGACGGTCGTCAACCCGTGCCCCAGCCCATCCTGGCTGCGGGTCAGGTTGTGCCAGGTCGGATCATAGCTGTTCTGCACCTGGGTCACAAATCCGCCCCCGCAGGCGTCTTGGGCCGCCTCCACTTTCGTCAGCAGCCCCTTCGTCGGCGGCGTTTGCTCGCTGGCCTGGCCGTCGTAGTAGTTGCGCCTCTGGCTACGACAAGCGCCGCCAGCGTCGAAGACCTTTTCTTCTGCCAGGCGGTTGACGATCATCACAGAATTGGTAGCGAGTCAGGACGCATTCACGCCCGCAAATTGTAGCCCAATCTGCTGACAACGAACCCTTTGTCATGCTAAATAGTGGTTCCTTGGCAGTTGTCCGCCCAAGCTGGCGTCTGGGGCGCTGTTTTTCATAGGAGAAGGCAACGATGAGATTCCGAATCGTTTTTGTGACGATGGCCATCCTGATGGCCTTGAGCATCGGCGGCAGCGCCGCCGCCCAGGAAGCAAGCCCCACCGGCCCGACCGCTGCCGCTGCTCCCTGTCTGGTGGGCGATCCCTTCGACCTGGCCGAGTTGGCCGATGTCATCGCCCGCACGGCGCCGCCCTCCATCCCGGTGGTCATCAACCAGCACCTGACCGTGGAGTTCGTGCGCTCGGGCCAGATGAGCAATGCCGACGAGACTTACGGGCGCGGCCAGGCCCAGGGCGGGCCTGTCCAACCCACCGAGCCCCCCTTCCCTGGCGCCCGCATCGACGCCGTCCCCTGGCGCATCTTCAACACCCGCACCGGTTTCGAGTTTCGTGTGCGCATGTCCGATACGATGCTGCGCACCATCCACAACTGCCACGAGCAAACCGGGCGCACCGAAGCCGGAGGGCCGGCCGATTTCGGCCTCATCGAGGGGCGCACCCTGGTGCACCTGCCGGCGCTGCGGCGTGACGCCCGCCAACTGTTTGGCGGTCAGGTCGGGCCGATGGCCAGCGAGGGATGGAGCGATGGCAGCGACACCCGCATCCTGCGCACCCCCACCACCCTCTGGCCCTGGCGCGCCATCACCCAGTCCAGCTCCTGGCCCGACGGCGAGCAGTCGCGCTGCACGATGACGCTCATCGGCCCCCGCCACCTCATCACCGCCGCCCACTGCCTGGTCAACTTCGGCACCAATGACTGGAAGACCCGCAAGCTCACCCCGGCGCGCGATGGCGTGGGCGTGGCGCCCTATGGCTTCTCACAGATGACAACCTCGCCCCCCGCCGGAACCGAGGCCTGGTACCTGGTGCCCGATCCCTGGCTGGATCCGGCCACCCCCGATGACAGCAACAAATATCAGTGGGACATCGGCCTGGTGCTGATGGTCGACCGCCTGGGCGAAAAAACCGGATGGATGGGCTACGGCGCCTATCCTGCCGGCGACCTCAACCAGCGCAACCATCTCAACCGCGGCTATCCTGGCTGCCAATCCGACTACAGCGAGAAACCGGCCGGCTGCCAGATGGCGCGGCTCTATGGCGACGCCAACTACTGCGCCATCGGCTACTACCATAACCAGGGCTCGAATGGCTGGAATCGCGAGTTCGCCTTCTCGTGCGACATCAGCCGCGGCCACAGCGGCAGCGCCATCTACCACTATCGCTACAGCCAGAGCAAGGGAACCTATGTGCCGGTCGTCACCGCCGTCGTCAGTTGGCACGAATGCCTCACCTGCACGGCCGCGGATGATTTCCCCAACCATGCCCGCCGCATCACCCCCTGGGTGCTCAGCAGCATCAGCTGGCTCAAAGAACAGTTCCCCTGACAAAGACCGGCATGAGCAGGCCGAGACCCCGGCGGCCCAGCGGGGCCTGCCATCACCGTCTGGATCGCTTCTCATCCGGCGTCACAATGGGGTAAGCAAGACCCACCCCGCCGCCTCTATTCTGTGCTATACTACCCCAACCGCAGTCCTTCACGTTTCACTCCTCACGTTTCACGTTTCACTCCTCACGTTTCACGTTTCACTCCTCACGTTTCACGTTTCACTCCTCACGTTTCACGTTTCACTCCTCACGTTTCACGTTTCACTCCTCACGTTTCACGTTTCACTCCTCACGTTTCACTCCTCACGTTTCACTCCTTCACTCCTCACGCATCCTCCCCATGGGTCCCTCCTCCCTCCGCAACGGCCTCATCTACCTCATCGTCCTCGCCGCCATCGGCGTCTTCCTGCTTACTTCGATCTCGCGCAACAACCAGAGCGTCCAGCGCCTCGAAGTCGCCGACCTCAACCAGGTCGCCGAACAGATCAAGGAGAACAAGATCGAGGGCGTGATCGTGCGTGGGGACGAGTTGGAACTCACCTATCGCAACGACGAGCGCCTGGGCCAGAGCCGCAAAGAAGAAGGCATCAGCCTCACCGACACCTTGCGCTGGCTGGGCGTCAGCAGCGAGCAGGCTCAGGCCATCGACATCAGCTTCAGCCAGCCCAGCCGCTGGGCCAATTGGGGCGTTTTGCTGGGCACCCTCCTGCCCATCTTGCTCATCGGCGCCTTTTTCTTCTTCGTCATGCGCCAGGCCCAGGGCGCCGGCAGCCAGGCCTTCAGCTTCGGCAAGAGCCGCGCCCGCATGTTCACCAGCGATAAGCCCACCGTCACCTTCGAGGATGTGGCCGGGGCCGAAGAAGCCAAGCTGGAGCTGGCCGAGGTGGTGGAATTCCTGAAAGAGCCGCAGAAGTTCGCCTCCTTGGGCGCCCGCATCCCCAAGGGTGTGCTGATGGTGGGGCACCCCGGCACCGGCAAGACGTTGATGGCCAAGGCCGTAGCCGGTGAAGCCGGCGTACCCTTCTTCTCCATTTCCGGCTCCGAGTTCGTGGAGATGTTCGTGGGTGTGGGCGCCAGCCGCGTGCGCGACCTTTTCGAGCAGGCCAAGAAGAACAGCCCCTGCATCATCTTCATCGATGAGATCGACGCCGTGGGCCGGCACCGCGGGGCGGGTTTGGGCGGCAGCCATGACGAGCGCGAGCAAACGCTGAATCAGATCCTGGTGGAGATGGATGGCTTCGACACCGATTCCGGCATCATCATCATCGCCGCCACCAACCGCCCGGACATCCTCGACCCCGCCCTGCTCCGCCCCGGCCGCTTCGACCGCCAGGTGGTGATGGATCGGCCCGATGTCAAAGGCCGCGAGGCGATCTTCCGCGTGCACACGCGCGGCAAGCCGCTGGCGGGGGATGTCGATGTCACCACCCTGGCCAAGCTGACGCCCGGCTATGTGGGCGCCGATATCGAAAACGTCGTCAACGAGGCGGCCATCTTGGCGGCGCGGCGCAACCGCCGCGTCATCGGCATGGACGAGATGCAGGAAGCGATCGAGCGCGTGCGCATGGGGCCAGAACGCCGCAGCCGATTGATGACGCCGGAGGAAAAGAAGACGGTCAGCTATCACGAGGCCGGGCACGCGGTGGTCGGGCACTATCTGGCCCACACCGACCCCATCCAGAAGGTGACGATCGTGCCCCGCGGCATGGCCGGCGGCTATGTGATGCCCCTGCCCGACGAAAACGCCATCGAGACCCGCAGTCGCTTCCGCGACATGCTGGCCTTCTTCCTGGGCGGGCGCTCGGCCGAGGAGATCTTCCTGGGCAGGATTACCACCGGCGCCTCCAACGACCTGGAGCAGGTGACAGGGCTGGCGCGGATGATGGTCACCAGCCTGGGGATGAGCGAGACGCTCGGCCCGCTCACCTTCGGCCAGCGCGAGGAATTGATCTTCCTGGGCCGTGAGATCAGCGAGCAGCGCAACTACAGCGAGGAAGTGGCCCGCAAGATCGACCACGAGGTGCGCCGGCTGATCCACGACGCCCACCAGCGCGCCCGCCAGATTCTGACCGACCATCGCGACAAGGTGGAGGCGCTGGCGCAGCGGCTGCTGGAAGTCGAGACGGTGAACGCCGATGAATTTGCCGTGATGATGGCGACGCCTTGAGGTTGGTACGCGGATGCACGCGGATAAACGCGGATTTGTATTTGACTCAGATCATGGGGTTGGGTTTGAGTTGGCTCAATAGGCCCCGCACCTGCATGATGAAGTCGCCCGGCCGCAGCACTGACACCTGCGGGTGGCCGGGGCGATAATCAGGCCTCAACATAGTACCGCTCCCGTTGTTCGCGTAGACCAACCAGCAGTTCCTCTACGCTCAGGCCGGCTTCAAGCCGGGCGCGTTCGATCTCGCGCGCCAATTCGGGAACCATGGGGGACATGGGCGTGAGCACAAGGATGCCATCGAGATCGAGCAGACGAAAGCTGTCGCCTGGCTGGATGCTGTATTTGGCCCGCAACTCGACCGGTAAAGTCATGGTTCCGCGTTGGCGGACCTGAATCGTCGCTTCCATAGGGTGGGTTCTTCTGTCAGTATTTCTGCTGATGCAGATTTTCTGTACGGCAGTGTCATATCGCCATCCATTGGACAACGGCCACCGCCTTTTGCCACCGGGCGGCGATGCGTTTAACATCCCGCCATGCACACCCTCCTCGGCGTCAGCCTGTACATCCTCCACGGTTTGGGGCGCCACCGGCTGTTGGGCGCCACCCTGAGCCGCTGGCTGCTGGTCGTCCTCTTTCTGGGCGCCGGGCTGGCCTGGATTGGCTGGATCCCCGGCGGCGTGGCCCTGGCCGGCCTGCTCGCGGCTGCGGCCATCCTTCTCATCGCCGGCCAGAACCGGGCGCAGAAGCGATTTTATGTCTCCTTCTCGCCCGAAGCCGCGGCTGCGCCCACCCCCTCGCCCCTGCCGCCCGCCGACAAGCTCCCCACCCTGGCCACCGGTCTGTTCGCCGTCGATGAACGGACGGCGGCCTTCACCAACCTGGCTGCCTTCTACCGCACCTACCCCACGCGCGAACACGCCATCCTCGCCCGCAAAACCCCCACCCGCTTCCTCGGCCTGGGCGAGGCCGACCCCACCCTGGTGGGGATGTGGTACATCTTCGTCGCCCCGGCCGCGCTTACCGGCGTCCAGGCCGGGACAATCGGCTTTGGCCGCAGCCAACGGCCGGGGCTGCGCATCGACTATGTGCGCAAAAACAAGAAAGATCAGCCGGTGGTGGCGTCCGCCTATCTCGGCTTCGAGGACGCGTCCGAGCGTGAACGGGCGTGGGCCGATCTCTTGGTGGAATCAGGCCGTGGCGAAGCGGCGGAATAGCTCGACCAGGAAGAGGATGTGCTGGAAGTAGTCGTCCAGGCGGATGTTTTCGTTGGGGGCATGGATGTTGGCCCCGCTGTAGCCCACACCCACCGTCACGGCGTCCACCCCCAGGCCCTGCGTGAGTGGATACATGGGGCCGCTGCCGCCGTGTGAGGGGTAGATCACCGGCTCGTGGCCGTAGACCTGGCGGGCCGCAGCCGCAACGGCGCCGACGATGGCGGCGGCCGGGTTGGAGCGAGCGACGTCGGTGGCGCTGAGGGGGACGATCTCGATGTCGGTGTAGCCGCGGCGGTCGAGATGGCCCCGCAGCAGCTCGAGCAGCAGGGTGGGGGTCAAGTCGGGGACAAGGCGAAAATCGAGCTTGGCCAGGGCGGTCGCGGGCAGCACGGTCTTCGAGCCTTCGCCGATGAAGCCGGAAAGCAGCCCGCAGATGGTGCAGGTGGGGGCGTAGAGGAAACGGCGGAGCGCGGCGCGGTCGTCGGCGTCGCCGATGAAGGCCGGGACGCCCCAGGTCGATTTGAGGCCATCGCCGTCGAAGGGGATGCGGTCGAGATAGGCTTCTTCCAGCTCGGTCAGCGGGCGGACATGCTCCATGAAGCCATCGAGGGTGATGCGGTCATCGGGCGTTTTCAGAGTGTTCAGGGCCTGCACCAACCGCCATGCCGGGTTGGGGACGATGGTGGCGTAGGCCGAATGGAGGTCGGTCTTGGCCCCGCGCAGCCGCAATTCTACGTATTGGATGCCTTTGACGCCCAGGTAGACGCGGTAGCGATCCTGGCTGTCGAACTCGCCCGATTCCCAAAGGCAGGCATCGGAGCGCAGATCATCGGCGTGGGCCGCGGCCACGGGCGTGAGATGCGGGCTGCCGGTCTCCTCCTCGCCCTCGATGAAGAACTTGAAGCGAAAGGGCAGCTCGCCGTAGACGCCGCGGTAGACCTCGATGGCGTGGATGCGGGCCATGAAATCGCCCTTGTCATCGCAAACCCCACGGGCGAAGATTTTGCCCTGGCGCAGGTCTGGCTCGAAGGGCGGGCTGAGCCAGAGGTCGAGCGGGTCGGCCGGCTGCACATCATAATGGCTATACGAAAGAAGACTCTGCTCCCCCTCCCCCACCTCGGCCCAGACGATGGGCGGGCCGCCGGCCACCGGCCAGGTCTCGACGCGACCGCCCAACCGCAACAGGCGTTCGTCGATCCACTCCTTCATCGCTTCCAGGCCCTCGGCCTGGCCCGACACCGAGGGAATACGACAGGAAGCAATCAATTCGGCCAGAAAACGGTCGCGATGGGCAGCTAGAAACGCTGAGGCTGAGTGCATGGGGGCGGCTCCGGGAACGAGATGAGGATGGTGGCAGGATTATAGCCGAGACCGGGGCAGCCCGCACAACCGCGAGCCGGATCACGGCGGCGGCCAGGGGCGGGGGCTTGGCAAGGGGGCGCTTTTGGCCTATCATGATCCGCGAAGGGCGCGAAGGAACGCGAAGAACCTGGATCGACCTGCACTGCTGCCATCGACGACCCCTACCTCATCCGCGAAGGGCGCGAAGGAACGCGAAGAACCTGGATCGACCTGCACTGCTGCCATCGAAGACCCCTACCTCATCCGCGAAGGGCGCGAAGGAACGCGAAGAGTTTGGATCGACCTGCATTGCTGCCATCGACAACCTCCACCTCATGATGCCACTCATTCCGCCCGGCCTTCCACCCGGCCCTCCGCCCGCTTTCCATCTGCTGGCCAAGCCGGCCGGCGCCACCTGCAACCTGGACTGCGCCTATTGCTTCTTCCTCTCGAAGGAGCTGCTCTATCCCGGCAGCCGCTTCCGCATGGCCGATGAGCTGCTGGAAGCCTACATTCGGCAACTGATCGAGGCCCACCAGACGCCAGTGGCGACTATCGCCTGGCAGGGCGGCGAACCGACGCTGATGGGGCTGGACTTCTTCCGGCGCTCGCTGGCCTATGCCGACAAGCATCGCCGACCGGGGATGCAAATCCAGTACACGATCCAGACCAACGGCACGCTGATCGACGACGAATGGGCGGCTTTCTTCAAGGAAAACGAGTTTCTGGTCGGGATCAGCATCGACGGGCCGGAGGCGATGCACGACGCTTACCGGGTGGACAAGGGCGGGCAGCCGACCTTTGCCAGGGTGATGCGGGGGCTGGGCTATTTGCAGAAGCACGGGGTCGAGTTCAACACCCTCACCACCCTGCACCGGGCCAACGCCGACCATCCGCTGGCGGTCTACCGCTTCCTGCGCGACGAGTGCGGCTCCCGTTTCCACCAGTACATCCCGATCATCGAGCGACGGGAAGAAGGCAGGGGCGAGACGGCCGGGCAGACATGGGCCTCGTGGCGCGACCGGCCGCTCTACACCCAGCAGGGCGCCGCCGTGACCGGGCGTTCGCTGACGGCCGAGCAATACGGGCGCTTTCTGATCGGGGTGTTCGAAGAATGGGTGCGGCGTGACGTGGGCCAGGTGTTCGTGCAGATGTTCGATGTGGCGCTGGCGAACTGGTATGGCGAACCGCCCGCTTTGTGCATCCACTCCCCCACCTGCGGGCTGGCCCTGGCGCTGGAGCATAACGGCGACCTTTACTCGTGCGACCATTTCGTGGAGCCGGACTACCGCCTGGGCAACATCCTGGCAACGCCGCTGATCGAGCTGGTGGCCTCGCCCCGGCAGCAGCAGTTCGGCCAGGACAAGGCCGACGCCCTCCCCGCCTATTGTCGCGCCTGCGATGTCCGCTTCGCCTGTCACGGCGGCTGCCCCAAAGATCGCTTCCTCGCCGCGCCCGATGGCGAACCGGGGCTGAACTATCTGTGCGCGGGCTACAAGGCCTTCTTCCACCACATCGACCGGCCGCTGCGGACGATGTGCCAGTTGCTGCGCCAGCACCGCGCCCCGGCCGAGATTATGCAGGTCTACGCCCAGGCCGACGCCCGCCTGCAGGCGGCGCTGGCCGTGGCAGGACGAAACGATCCCTGTCCGTGTGGCAGCGGACGCAAGTTCAAGCATTGCCACGGCCAGGCGAACAGGCTCTGACCACGGTCTCTGACCCTGGGTGTTGCCTGGGGCTGGTGTGGGCGGATGGCTGGGATGGGCGGATGGCCCTGACCACGGTCTCCGACCCTGGGGGTTGCTTGGGGTTTCGGTCGGGCATGGGGTAACATTGCCCATCCATCACCCCACACCCCGCAGCGAGGCGCACCCATGTCACCCATCACCGTCATCGTCAATCCTTTCGCCAATCGCGGCGATAGCAGACACCACATCGACGCCGGTTTGCGGGCGTTGGCAAGCAGCGGGCTGGAAACGCAGATCGAGTTGACCGAATATCGCGGGCACGGCATCCAATTGGCCGAACAGGCCGCCAGGGCAGGGGCGACGATGGTGGTGGCGGCGGGCGGCGATGGCACCGTCCACGAGGTGGCGAACGGCATCCTGCGGGCGGCCGAAGGGCAGCCGGGTGTGGCCCCCGCCACCCTGGGCATCCTGCCGGTGGGCAGCGGCAACGACTTCGCCTGGGGGTTGGGGTTGGATCGGGGTCTGGATGACGCCATGAACAAGCTCCGGCGCGGCCAGGCGCGGGTGATCGATGTCGCTTATGTCGAGTGCGACAACGAGGCGCCGCAATACTGCGTCAACATCCTCGGCGGGGGCTTCGATTCCCGCGTCAACATCGAGGCCCACAAGATCAAACGGCTGCGCGGCTTCGCCATCTATCTCGTGGCCGTGCTCAAGACCCTGGCCATCTACTACCGCACCCCACCGGTCGCCATCCGCTTCGATGACAAGACCTACGAGTTCGAGATGTTGATGACGCTGGTGGCCAACGGCCCCCGGCTGGGCGGCGGCTTCCTGGCTGCGCCCGAGGCCAGCCACGAGGATGGGCTGTTGGATGTGTGCATGGTCTACAAAACCACCCGCCTCGATATGCTGCGCATGATCCCCAAGTTTATGCAGGGCAAGCACCTCACCCACCCCAAGGTGGTGATGGCCCGCACGGCCCGACTGGAGATCGAAAGTCCAATCGGTTTCCCCTCGCAGGCCGATGGCGAGATCATCGGCAACGACGTCCACCACCTCAAGATCGAACTGATCCCGCAGCGGCTGCGCGTGATCGTTTGAACCCAGACCGATCCGAAACCATCGACGCCATGTCCGGCTCAGCAGATTACCTCATCATCGGCGGCGGTCTCTACGGCTGCGCCACCGCCTACAACCTGGCCCGTCGCGGGGCCAAGAACATCGTCGTGCTGGAGCGCAAGCAGGTCTGCGCCGGCGGCACGGCCAAATCCTGCGCCATCATCCGCACTCACTACTCGGTCGCCACCAACCTGATGCACGCGGTCGCAAGCCTGCGGATTTTTGCCGACTTCGACCAGCGCGTGGGCGGCCAGGTGGGCTTCCACCGCACCGGCTATCTCATCGTCGGGCCGGAGGAGCACCGGGGGCCGATGCTGGAGGTCTTCCACACCCAGAACGAACACGGCATCGACACCGCCGTGCTCACTCCGGCCGAGGCGCAGAAGATCCACCCCCTGCTCAGCTTCCACGATGTCGATGTCATCGGCTACGACACCCAGACCGGTTTCGCCGACCCCTACCTGACCACGATGGCCTATGCCCAGCGCGCCCGCGACCTGGGCGTGACCATCGTCACCGATGCGCCCGTCACCGGCTTGCAGCTGGGAGGCGGCGTCAAGACCGTCTCCACGCCGGGCGGGGATTTCCAGGCGCCGGTGGTGCTGCTGGCGGCGGGGCCGTGGACGAACGCCATCGCCCAGCCGGCCGGCCTCCGCTTCGACTACGTCATCAGCCGCCACAAGGTCATCACCCTGCGCATCGGCCGCCCGTATGAGATGACCTGGCCGATCATCAAGGACCTGACCACGCCCGACAAGATTTACTTCCGGCCCGAAACCGGCGGCGTGGTGCTGGTGGGCACCGGCGACCACGGCGACCCCATCGACGACGCCGACATCCTGACCGACAACGTGGGCATGGATCACGTGGCCCGCATCGACCGGCTGATCTCGAACCGCATGCCCGCCTTCGCCGAGGCCGAGTTCACGGCCGGATGGACAGGGCCGTATGACATCACGCCCGACTGGAATCCGCTGGTGGGGGCAGTGCCGGGCGCGGAGGGGGCCTTCGTGGCGGTGGGGTTCAGCGGCCACGGCTTCAAGCTGGCCCCCACCATCAGCGACTCGCTGGCCCAGACCATGCTCGGCCAGGCGCCCGACCTGCCCATCGCCGATTATGCCGTCGACCGCTTCGCCCGCGGGCGCACGCTGCACGGGGCGTATGGGATTGGGTCGATTTCGTAGATCGTCTACTGTCGCTTAGAACCCGACCCCTTCATATACAGCCGCCCGGTCGCCGCCAGGCGCCAAGGTCGTGTAGATGAGATTGCCGATAGCGATCAGCGCCTGCGCGCCGTTTGTGGTCGAGACGATGGCGCTGCCATCGAAGGGTGTGGGAAAGCCAGAGAGCGTGTCGGTGTTGTAGCCGACGGCCTGGTTCGGCTGGAGGGTGGCGGTGACAGGGCCGTAAGCCAACCCACCGTTCGAATTGTAGTATCTCACCTCCATCGTCACACTGCTCCCAGAAACGTTCATGACATTGATGGCCGAACGGCTGACGCCGGTGGTGTACATTTGCCGCGCCAGGGCGAGGTTGGCCGCCGCATCTTCTGGGCCTAACAGGGCATACGTACCGGCGCGATTGCCTCCCACCCACACTGTATTGACGACGCCGGCTACAGACTTAGCGCCATTCCCGACCGTCGCTGTCAATGTGCCGCTCCATTCGGTGCAGTTGTTGTTTCCCAACGGTGTGAAAAGGTTAGCGTCGAAGACGCCATTGCGGTAACCGCCGTCGCGCGTGTTGTAGCCATGTGAACTGTAGCTCGGAATGCTGTCCTGGAAGGACAAGAAGTTGCCCTGACAATTGGGCGGGGCGTCGGAACGCGGGGCGAAGCTGAGGCTGACGGTGATGGCGTTCGCCGTCAGGTTCTGCAGGCGCACACCGGAGATGATGTTCCAAGAGGCATCGGCAAACTTGGTGCGATAAATGGATGGGGCATAGAGTTTCGCCCTGCCGGTGGTCGCCCCCGTGTAGTGACTGGCGCGCGTGCGCAGGCCATTTGTGTACCACTCCACCCGGCTAGACGCAGCCGCCGGCTCTGGCGCGGTCAGCACCGCGGCGCCATCGCTCAGGCCGCTGGGCGGAACCGCATCCTGCCAGTTGGCATGGAGCGCGACAGAGGAAGGAATAGACCCATAGCTGACGCCGGTTGTGCTGTAGTAGGTGGCCGCGGCCGTCATGCCATTGGGCGCGACGCCAACGTTATGGGCGATGAATACCGAGCGGTTACTGGCCGTGTTGTAGACCATCGGCAGGTAGGCGCTCGTCTCCGGCGTCTTCACGCCGGTGTAGGCGGCAGCCACGGTGTTGCCGGTATGAGTGCTTTCGACCACCACTGCCAGCGGCTCGCTGCCCACGGCCAGCGCCGAACCAAGGAATGCTCCTGGCGGCGTCACCAACAGGGTTTGGCGCGGGGCGAGAAAATCAGTGCGCTGCGCACGCACCAGGCCGGCGGACCATTCGAAGAAGGTGGTGACGACTTGGGCGGTGCGGTCGCTGCTGGGGTTCTGGATGGCAATCTTGGCCTCCCATCCACCCACCCCCTGCCTCACATCGGGCAGATAGGAGGGATAAAGGCCAATATAGGTGGTCTTGCCGGCGGTGAAGGTGTAGTTGCCCAGATCCTTGTACAAAGTATTGTCAGGATTGTGAGCATAGAGGTGGTAAGTCCCCGACAGCACATCGGTGGTGCCGAAGTTCTCGCCGTAGATGTCATCAGGATTGGCCCATGTGTAGGCATAGGTGCGGGCGGTCAGGAAGTTGTTCCCGGCATCTCCTTCTGCAGCCAAGGGTTTTTCCATGCCCCAAATCAACTTGCCTGCCACCGGATTTCCACTGACATCGGTGAGTTTGCCGACCGCCTTTGCGGTCGTCACGCCGCCGTAGTCGAACATGGACAGCCATAGTTCCGGATTGCGAGAGCTATTGTTCGACCAAGCATAGTCTTCTGGATCGGTGCGGGTCTGATCAGTGGATAGGTTGATCTGGATGTGAAGATGGGGAGCGCTGCTGTTGCCTGAATTGTTCGAACGGGCAATGACCGACCCGGCGCTAACCATGTCGTTAACATTTACATAGACGCTATCGTACTGCAGATGTGCGTAGATGGAATAGACATATGCCATTTGTCCAACGGTGCGATCGTAGTGCGTTTTGTCATGGCGAATCATAACGAAATTGCCGAAATTATTTTGAAAAATATCATCTGGTCTATTCTCTATTATTTTCACAACTTCGCCAGAGGCAATGACGCGAACATCGGTGCCTGTATTTGCCCTAAAATCAATCCCTTTATGTTGGTTACTTCCTGATTGTTCTCAATATAGATATTTTTGATTAATAATACCACCATTGAGAATGATAGGTCTTTGCGCGAGATAAATAGCATGTGCAGAAAAAGTTACGAAAGTTATCGCGATCACAAACATCAATATGCAAGAAATCTTTCCATACTTCCGTAGAATGTGACTTTTCATGGTAATAACCTCAATATTGATACTATTCACGATAATTGTTTTTATCTCATGATATTGTTAGTGAATTCATTTTGCATTATGTTTCATGACATAAAACGATGAATCAAGTCCAGATATCTGCTCAAACACACCGGTCTGCAGATCGACCTGCCAAATGCCATTATCGGTTCGTCGAAATACGATGTGTTGATTGTCCGGCGCCCAAATAGGATTGATATCGATTACTGATTCATCGTTCAATCTTATGAGTTTTTGTCCGTCTGCGGCCAGCAACCATAGATTGTATGGAGGGAGTTCATCCTCGAGTTGGTTAGGTGCTGCAAAGACAAGCCATTTCCCATCACGCGACCAGATTGGGACGACGCTATTGACATTCATGTATTCAGTCAACTGTTGATAAACGCCGCTTTTTGCGTTAACAATCCATAAGTTGATTGGAGTATTTTGTCTTAGTCGCTCCTCAGCAAGTGAATGAAAAACTATGTCATCACTAGTTGGAGACCATTCAAGCGTATGGGCATACATCTCCATCGGCACAACTTGTCGCTGCTCGCCGTTCGGAATGGTCTCGATGATCCAAATGCCTCCTACGCCGGCATAACCATCGAAGCATTTAACCACGGCGATATGAGTGCTGTCCGGCGACCAGGTGTACCAGTTTGCCACGTGCTCGGTCTCAGGATAGCCTACCGAGAAAGCTTCGAATCGCTGTCCTGAACCAAGATCCAGAATCCACATCGCCTGAGACTTTTGATCGCGATAGGCCATTCGCTTGCCATCGGGCGACCACACCGGTCGGACTGCATCTTCGATCAGCAGTTCCAGGCTCCCTTTGGCCATGTCGTACAGGTAGATGTCGAACTCGATCACGCGTCGCGTGAAGGCGGTCTCTTCAATCGGCTCCACATTCGTCAGCACCAGCGCCAACTGGCGGCCATCCGGCGAAGGACTTGCCCATTCCCACTCTCCCACCGTCCGATTCACCGGATAAAGTCCCACCCGGGCGAAAGTATCCAGGGAGCCGCGCTCTTGCTTGTCGAAGCCGTCGATGAAGCGGATGAGATGGCCGTCGCGCAACACCAGGAGATAAGGCTCCGGTTCGCCATCGGGCAGCGGGATGAAGGGTGGCTTGGCCACGGGCACACGCGTCGCCACCGGGGTAGGAGGCCAGGTGGGAGCCAGCGCGATTGTGGGCGTGGGCGGCGGGGTGGGGGTTGGCTCTGGGGTCGGCCACACCTCCACCGGCGGCGTGGCGAACGGCGAATCGAAAACGGCTGCCGGCGGCGTCAACGGGCTCACCGACGGCGCTTCCGCCACATTGTTTTCCCACCTCCCTCCCAGCACAAAGATGAGCAGCCCCACGACAAGCGCGGCCCCAGCCAGCCACGAAAAGGCAATGAGCCAGGAGCGGATGCGAGCGTTCATCTATTCCTCCCGACGCCATAGGCGCCTGCGTCGAATGTCAGCAAGATTCTCATTCAGCGTCACGGTTGGCGCTAACAAACGAACACCACGGCAACACTGAATAGAATATAGCATACAAATGTCGTAGCGTCAATACCCCGCGTAAACCAGTAAAGTCAACCATTGCTTTCCACCACGTTGGCAGTTCCCGTCCCTCTACCGTAGAATCTCGGCTAACGGTTCCCGCCAAAACCTTCGTCACTATCGTCCACCCTATGCTCGACCTCGCACTATTCCCCGAAGAAACCCTTGACCCCGCCGATTGGGACGGCTTCCGCGGCCTCGCCCATCGCATGCTCGATGACGCCCTCGACTATCAGCAAACGCTGCGCCAACGCCCAGTCTGGCAGCCCGTCCCGGCGGCGGCGAAGGCCGCGCTCGATCAGCCCCTGCCGCAAGAGCCGCAGGACGCCGAAGCAGTCTATGAAGATTTTCGCAGCCATGTGCTGCCCTATCCCATGGGCAACATCCACCCCCGCTTCTGGGGCTGGGTGATGGGCGGGGGCACGCCCTTTGGCGCTATGGCCGAGCTGCTGGCGGCGACGATGAACCCCAACCTGGGCGGCGGCGACCACGGCGGCGTCTATGTCGAACGCCAGGTGCTGGACTGGTGCAAGCAGATGCTCGGCTTCCCGGCCACGGCCAGCGGGCTGCTGGTCAGCGGCGGCTCCATGGCCAATTTCGTCGCTCTGGCTGCCGCCCGCAACACCCAGGCCGAGTTCGACCTGCGCGCCTCCGGCCTGACGGCTGCGCCCCGCCGCATGGTGCTGTACGCCTCGTCCGAAGTCCACAACTCGGTGCTCAAGGCCGCCCAACTCCTCGGCCTGGGCGAAGAAGGCGTCCGGCGCATTCCGGTCGATGGCGAGTACCGCCTCGTCATCCCGGCCCTGGCAGCAGCGATTGCCGCCGACCGCGCCGCCGGCCGGCTGCCGTTCTGCGTGGTCGGCTGCGCCGGCACCGTCAACACCGGCGCTTTCGACGATTTAGAGGCCCTGGCCGCCCTCTGCCAACGCGAGAACTTGTGGTTCCATGTCGATGGCGCTTTCGGCGCCCTGGCCGCCATCGCCCCCGGCCTGGAGCACCTGACGGCGGGGATGGAGGCCGCTGATTCCGTTGCCTTCGACCTGCACAAATGGCTGTACATGCCCTTCGAGATCGGCTGCGTGCTGGTGCGCGATGCCGCCGCCCATCGCCAGACCTTCGCCCACACGCCTGCCTATCTGGCCCACCACGACCGCGGCGTGGCTGGCGGCGACCTCTGGTTCAGCGATTACGGCCTCCAACTCACGCGCGGGTTCCGGGCCTTGAAAGCCTGGATGTCGCTCAAAGAGCACGGCGTCGCCAAATACGGCCGCCTCATCCGCCAGAATGTCGACCAGGCCGGGTATCTGGCCGGGCTGGTGGATGCCGCGCCCGACCTCGAACGCCTGGCCCCGGCCCCGCTCAACATCGTCTGCTTCCGCTACAACCCCGGCGGGCTGGACGACGCCGAACTGAACGCCCTCAACCAGGAAATCCTATTCGAGCTGCACGAACGCGGCCTCGCCGTCCCCACCTACACCACCCTCGGCGGCAAATACGCCCTGCGCGTCGCCAACACCAACCATCGCAGCCGGCGGGAGGATTTCGATCTCCTCGTCGAGTCGGTGCGCCGCCTCGGCCCAGAACTGCGAGCAACCGGCCGGGGCCAGGAGCCAGCCCATGCCTGATCTATCGCCCGACGCCAGCCACGGAATCCTCCATCGCCATGCCGACTTCCCCTCCCGCCATGTCGCGCCCCGGCCTGTCGATGTCTGGCTCCCGCCCGGCTATGACGAGGCGACCGCCCGCCGCTACCCCGTCCTCTACCTGCACGACGGCCAGAACCTCTTCCTGCCCGAACTCGCCTACACCGGCGTCGACTGGGGCGTGGACGAGGCCATCGTCGATCTCGTGCAGAGGGACAGCTTCGGCGGCGCCATCGTCGTCGGCGTCTGGAACACATCCGACCGCGTCCGCGAGTATATGCCGCAGAAGCCGGCCCTGCCATTCACCCTGGCCCGCTTCCGCAGATCGCCGGGCGGATCGCCCCGGTCCGATGCCTACCTCCACTTCCTCGTCGGCGAAGTCAAACCCTTCATCGACGCCGCCTACCGCACCCTGCCCGGCCCCGACCACACCTTCGTCATGGGGTCCAGCATGGGCGGTCTGATCTCGATGTATGCCCTGATCGAATACCCGCACATCTTCGGCGCCGCCGGCTGCCTTTCCACCCACTGGCCGATCTGCGGCCAGAAGATGGCGGCCGCCCTGGTGCGGATGCTGCCCCCGCCCGGCTCGCACCGCCTCTACTTCGACTATGGCACCGCCGAAGGCGACGCTCGGTACGAGCCCTATCAGCGCCGGGTGGACAAGCTGCTGGCCGCCGCCGGCTGGACGCAGGGCCAGGACTGGCTGACGATGAAGTTCGAGGGCGCCAAACACAACGAGGCTGCCTGGCGAGCGCGGCTGCGCATCCCTCTGCGCTTCCTCCTGCGCGATCACCTTCCCGCCTGACGAACCCAAAATCGTTAAGAAAGACATCAAACCCCATGAATCGTTACCTCTGGCCCAGCCAGACCTATCTGGGAGCGGGCGCCGTCAACCAGGCCGGCCCCTCGGCGCGGAGCCTAAACGCCGCCCATGCCTTCGTCCTCACCGATCCGGGCGTCATCGCCGCCGGCCTTGTCACCCCGCTGCTCGCCTCGTTGCAGGCGGCCGGCGTAGCCCACACCCTCTACGACCGCGTCGTGCCCAACCCCGACACCGCCTCGGTCGATGAGGCCGTGGCCGCGCTGCGCGGCAGCGGCGCCGACCTGATCATCGGCATCGGCGGCGGCAGCGCCCTCGATACCGCCAAAGGCGTGCGTCTAGCCGCCGGCGGCCCCGCCGATGCCAGCGCCTGGGACTATGCCTATGTGCGCAAAGACGAAGCCCGGCCCGCGCCCGCCCGCTGCGCCTGTCTCCCGCTCATCGTCCTCCCCACCACCGCCGGCACCGGCGCCGAAGCCACCCCCTGGGCCGTGCTGACCAACCTGGAGCGCAAACAGAAATACGGCGTCGGCGCCGACCACCTCTTCCCCGACATCGTCCTCTGCGACCCCGACCTGACGCTGGGCCTCCCGCCCGGCCTCACCGCCGCCACCGGCATCGACGCCCTCTCGCACCTGGTCGAAGCCTACGTCTCCACCAACGCCAACCCCATGCTCGACCCGCTCATCCTGCACGGCATCCGGCTGGTGGGCCGCAGCCTGCGCACAGCGGTCAGCCAGGGCAATGACGCCCGCGCCCGCCACGATATGATCGAAGCAGCCTTTTTGGGCGGCGTTGCCATCAGTTCCAACTGGTTGGGCGCCTGCCACTCGCTGGCCCACCAGCTTTCCAGCTTTGCCAACGTCCATCACGGCGTCGCCATCGGCCTCATGCTGCCGCACCAGATGGCCTTCAGCCTCCCCGCCGCGCTCGACCGCTACGCCGACATCGGCCAGGCTCTGGCCGCCGAGGCGCGCCCCGATCTCAAGCTATCTTCCCGCGCCGAACACGCCGTCGCCTCCGTGCGCCAGCTCGTGGCCGAAACCGGCCTGCCCACCCGCCTGCGCGACGCCGGCGTGAGCGAGGCCCTGATCCCGGCCATGTCCGAGGCCGCCTATCACAATGACCTCAACTGGACGACCAACCCCCGCCCCACCACCCAGCCCGACCTGGAGCGGATGTACCGGGAGACGTACTGAGCGCGAAGTGCGTCGCACCTGCTGCAAGATCGATTGACCCCAACCGATGTGTTTGGTATGATTCGGGCGTCAATCCGACGATGTGAGAGCCAATCAGGAGCCGGAAGATGCCAGCCACTGTTATCACTCCTATCAGGCCAACCCCTCCCCTGGCGGACGAGTTCTGGGCGCCAGCCAAAGCCACGCTGATGGCGGGGGACCGGCTGTCGCGGGCCGAATTCGAGCGCCGTTACGAAGCCATGCCGCAGCTCAAGAAGGCGGAATTGATCGAAGGAGTCGTTTACATGCCATCACCCATTCTCATGGCTCATGCCCAAGCGCAAGGACGCATCCTGGCGTGGCTGGCAAATTACCAGATAGCTACACCCGGTGTGGACTTCGGCGGCAATGCCTCCGTGCGGCTTGACCTCGATAACGAGGTGCAGCCTGATGCTTTGTTGCGCCTCCAGCCCCAGGTCGGTGGCAGCTCTCGCCTCAGTCGCAAGGGCTATGTCGACGGCGCCCCCGAACTGGTGGTCGAGATCGCCCTTTCCAGCGCCTCCTATGACTTGCACGACAAGCTCAAAGTCTACCGGCGCAACGGCGCCCAAGAATATCTGATCTGGCGGGTGCTCGATGGCGCCCTCGATTGGTTCTCGTTGGAGGAAGGCAATTACAGGCCCTTGCCAGCGACCGAGGATGGCGTCGTCTGCAGCCGCGTCTTCCCCGGCCTGTGGCTGGCGGATCCGGCGTTGTTGCAGGGCGACCTGGCGGCGGTGTTGGCGGTGTTGCAAGATGGACTGCGCTCACCCGAACACGCGGCTTTCGTCGAGAACCTGACGGCCATGGCAACGTGAGCGACTGATCTTGTCCTCTATGCCCACTCGCCTCATCTTTGCTGCCCTTGCGCAATAGCCACACCATTTGCACGGTATCGGTGAAGACGTATAATCCGTGCCATGATCGTCTCCTTTGCCGATACCGCGACATCCGATCTGTACCACGGTCACCACACCAGCCGGTCTCGCCGATTTCCGCATGATATTCTGCACCGCGCATTGGTCAGATTGGACGTACTCAACACAGCTCACAGCTTGATGGACTTGAGTGCTCCACCCGGCAATCACCTTGAGGCCCTTGGTGGTGATTGGGCAGGCTTCCATAGCATACGCATCAACAAACAATGGCGGATCGTTTTTCGCTGGGAAAACGGAAACGCCCATGAAGTTCAGGTGATAGACTATCACTGAGGTGGAAACGAAATGATTCCTGAAAACCGCATTCCCACTCATCCTGGCGTCGTATTGGAAGAAGAATTCTTGTTGCCAATGGGCCTTACACAAGTTGCTTTGGCAAGACACCTGGGGGTCTCCGCGCAAAGAATCAATGAGTTGATTCGTGGCAAGAGAGGCGTCACGCCTGAGACCGCCTGGCTGCTGGCCAGCGCTTTTAGGACGACGCCGCAGTTCTGGCTTGATTTGCAGGCCAATTATGATCTGGCGGTAAATCGGCCCAAACAAGAAATCTCACCGCTGGCTTTGGCTGCCTGAGCTGGCGCGAATCCGTGGCGACATCACTTCAGCGCGCCGGCAAGCTGCGGCTGCACGGCGCCGGCTGGGGCTGGTTTCTGGCCCTCACCTCGGCCCTGGCCTTCAGCCTGGTCACGCCCATCGGCAAGGCGGTGATCAGTGACGGCGCCCCGGCCCTGCTGGTGCTCTCCATCCGCTTCTGGACCGGGACCCTCCTCCTGGCCCTCACCCTGGCCCTGCTCGCGCCCACCAAACTGCGCATCGACCGTCGCGGCTTTGGCATCGCCGTCGGGGCCGGGCTGATCAACGGCTTCGGCGCCGCCTGCTTCTTCCTCTCCCTCACCCGCATCGACGCCTCGCTGGCGGTCATGCTCTTTGCCCTCAGTCCGCTCACCGTCTTGGGCGCGCTGGCCCTGCGGGGCGAGAAACTCAGCCGGCGCAACCTCGTCCGCCTGGGCCTGGGGCTGGCCGGCGTCTACTTCCTCATCGGCCCCGGCGGGCAAACCGATTGGATCGGCGTCCTCCTCGTCCTCATTGCCATCGTCGGCTACACCATCGAACTGGTCGCCATCCAATGGTATCTCTCGGCCTACGACATCCGCACCGTCACGCTCTACGTGCTGGGCGGCATGGCCACCGCCATCACCCTGGCCTGGCTGGCGCTGGGCGCCGACCGGGACGGATTTGGCGCTCCCGCCCTGGCGGCCAGCCTGCTCTTGGGCGCCCTCTGCACCTATTTCGGCTGGTGGGCGATGTTCACCGCCATCCGCCAGCTGGGGACGGCGCAGGTGGCGCTGCTCTCGCCCTTCGAGGTGCTACTCAGCATCATCTGGTCGTTCCTGTGGCTGGGCGAGCGCTTCACCTCGTTCCAACTGGTGGGCGCGGGCCTCATCCTGGTCAGCGCCTCGCTGGCCATGCAGCGGCGGCGACGCCCTGCGCCCGACCCCTCGCCCTGACCCTGCCGTGTCCGTCGCCGTGTCTGGCCCCTCCCTCCGCCGCCGCCTGGACGCCACCGGCATCGGCTTCGCCGGCATCGACGGCGCCTGGTGGCTCCCCGCCTGCCAGCCCTTCCCCCTGCCCGCGCGGTTGGCAGCCGACCTCGGCGAGATCGGTCGCGCCATCTTCGCCCTGCTAGATGCCGTCTCCGACCTCTACGGCGCCGACCCCGCCCTGAGCGCCCTGCTCGACCACCGCGTCCCGGCTCCCCTCCGCCGCCAGACCTGTCCCGGCCGCCTCCTCTCCCTGCGCCCCGATTTCCAACTCCATCCCGCCGCCGATGGTCTGTGGCTGGTGGCCACCGAACTGGAAAGCTGCCCCTCTGCCCAGGGTTTCGCCCACGCCATGCAGGCCGGCTACGGCCTGGCGCCCGACCTGGCCTCCGCCTTTGCCCATTTCCTGGCCGGGCGCACCTTGCTCTTCGTGGGCAGCAGCCAGTGGGGCGAGTTCCTGTTCGAGCAATTGGCCTTCTGCCGGGCGCTGTCCGAGGTGGGTGCGCGGGGCTTCGTGCTCTACGACGAGCCGATAGCCGAGATCGCCGCCAGTGTGCGCCGGGGCCAGCGATGGCAGCCGCCCATGTTCGGGGTGCGGACAAAACCGGCGGGGTGGGACGAGGATGTGTTGGGCCGCATCCGGCGGCGGGGGCTGGCCGATTTCCTCTGGCCGGGCGATGAACGCTGGCCGGACGAGGTAGGTGACGCCGTCATCTTCCGTTTCGGTTATGTCGATTGCTTCACGCCCGACCATCTCGCTATTTTCCGGCGCTGGCAGAAGGCCGGGGCGACCTTGCTCAACCCGCCTCATTTCCTCTTCGACAGCAAGGCGACGATGGCCGCCCTGGCCCTACCGTCCGTGCGCGACCACATTGCCCGCCTGCACCCCGCCGCCCTGCCTGTGCTCGACCGCTGCCTGCCCGAAACCATCCTCCTGCGCCCGGCCGCCGTCGGCCGCCTGCGGGCCGAGCAGGACGCCTGGCTGCTGAAATACGCCGGTTTCGACGGCGGCCAGCAAGCCTGGGGCGGGCGCAGCCTGCGGATCGGGGCGCAGCACAGCGCTGGCGAGTGGGCCGATCTCCTCGATCGCAGCCTGGACTTGCCCTGGCCTATCATTGCCCAACGCCTGACGCCCTCGATGCCGGTGGACATCGCCTTCTACGACGCTGAAAACCGGGAGCAAGTGCTTCAGAATGGGATGACCCGCCTGCGCGTCTTCCTGCTGCGCGGCGGCGCGGGCGAAGTCACGGCTGCCGGCGCGCACCTCACCGTCTCCGGCGGGACGATGCAGGTGTCGGAGGGGATGGAGGCGGTGCAGGGGGTGGTGGTGTTTGCTTGAGCGCGCAAAACAGGATCAGGCGCACAGGCTGCACGCGGGTCGCTGTCGAATCATGCGCTGCCCATCCTGGCCCTGGTCGAGATAGACGTCCTTGTAGTTCCAGGGACGGGGGCGAGCCATCAACAACGAGTCGATGGCATACAACGCCATACCGGCCACGATTTTGAGGATTTCGATCGAGGCGCCAGCGCAGCCATGGACGCGACGGTCTTCCCCGGCATCAGGAAACAAGCACAAGAAGCAGGGGTCGCCAGGACGAGACGTCTGCACGAAGACATAGCCCTTAGCCGCGCGCTCATCCACTGCCAAAAAGACCACGGGCGTGCGCTGTTGCAGGTAGCGCCGGGCAACGGCGATGCGGGTCGCTTGATTGTCTACGCCAACGACAGCGACATGGCAACGGAGGTTCATCCCTCGTAACGCCGCCTCCTGGAAGGAGCAAGAATGGCCTTCGATCAGGGTTCGTCCGGTTGCCTGCCGGGCGAGATTGGCGGCCAAAGCCAACGCTTTGTTCTTGTCCAAATCCTCGGCGCCGAATTGTTGGCGGGCCAAATTGCTCAACTCCACGATGTCGTGATCGCACAACGTGAGACGGCCGATGCCCTTGCGCGCCAGGCCTTGACCGACCTCGCCGTTCAGTCCACCACAGCCGGCCAGAAGTACATGAGCGTTGCTGAGCGCGTTTTGGTCAGCGCCCGGAAGACGCTGGAAGCGATCGTAGACCGTCGCTTCGCCCAGATGGCGAGGCCGCAAAGGTTGGGTGAGATAGCGCACCGAATTGAACGATACGGTAGAGGTTTTTGTCTCCATCGACGGGTTTCACTCCTTTTCCTTGAACCTCGATGACAAACCGGCGATTGCGAGCAAAGAAGCGAACGTAGCCATCCTCGGAAAACACAGCCTGGATAGCGGGATAGCCTCCTTCTTCCAGGATTCGTTGCAGACGGTCGTCGGTGGCGGAGGGATGGGGCGGGCCAGCGAAGCGGTGGCTGTGGAAGATGGCATGAAGCGCCTGACCGTGTTCGTGCAGACAGACGGCGACGCGTGTGAAGTCTTGCATATCGAAGGATGCCTGCGCCGCCGATTGGCTTGCCAGCCGCACCTCGATCAGGTGTTCGAGGGTGCGGGCGCCATCATGGTTCAGGCCGCTGACCGCCAGCATCCATTCCGGCTCCTGGCTGCTGCCGGGCAGATGCTGCGTGAGGTAGCTATGCGCCTGGGCCAGGATCAGGGAGCTGATCGAATAGGCGTGAACCGCTGCCTGGGGGCGGGGAGGGGCAACTCCGTCGCCGGCGGGCAAAGATGGCGGGTCGATCGCCCCCGCAATCTGGCCGGAGATGGCGACCGCCGCCTGGGACGCCTGAAGGAAGCGCTCCATCTCCTGGCGGCGTTGTTCGACGGCATCGGCATCGCCGCTCTTGAGGGCCTGGTTGAGCCAGGCCTGCTGTCGAGCCAGGCCCTGGGCGATGGCCAGATCGGATTTCGCCGCTTCTTCCTGCAGGCGCTGTCGCCAACGGACGAGTGGAGGCCGTGAGAAGCGCGAAAGAGTAGTCATTTTCGATCTCCTTTGTGATCGGCAACCGGTCGGGCGACTCATCGCCCGTGTTCAAGCGCGCACGCCGAGGGCTTCGCCAAGCACTTTCTCCACCCCGGCGATGGCGTGATCGAGCGATGCAGGCATGGTGTGAAAGTGGACTTCATAGCGCCCATCCGTTCGGCCATTCTGGAAGCAAGGCCGATGGCCGGTGTTGCGGCCCAGCTCGACCAGGGGTGGGTTCCAGATGAAGGCGCGGAAACCGCCCGGATATGGTTCCTCGATCGCTCCTGACCACTGGCGGCCACCGACGCGAAATGGGCCGCTGTAGCCGGCGCCGTTGCGCCGCCAGCCTTTTTCCTGCCAGTAAGGATCGCTGCGAGCGCGAACCAGCAAGGGAACGCCGCGGCGCATCAACTGGCCGCCGAAGACGTTTTGTCGATCGAGCGGGACGCGCTGCGCGGGGCCAAGGCGAACCGAGGGCAACGTGCGTTGCGACAGAGCGTTTCTTGGCGCTGTTGGGGCGACATGAGCGGGGCGTTGCCGATTTGCGGCCTTGTCTTGCTCACGCCTTTCTTCGTAGCCGGACATGGCCAGACATACCAGGCCGATCAGTACGGTGGCCCCGCAGAACCACGCTACGAATTGTTCCCAGTCCATTGCTGACCTCGCGACAAAGAGTGTGGGGCTGGCGGCGTTTTACGCCGCCAGCAA
This sequence comes from Caldilineales bacterium, assembly GCA_019695115.1. Lineage (GTDB taxonomy): Bacteria > Chloroflexota > Anaerolineae > J102 > J102 > SSF26. Next base: position 25,521 of record JAIBAP010000009.1, read on the forward strand.
GACCAGAGGTGCTAGCCGACGACCATGTTACTGGGCACAGCAAAGACCTTTTCGCCTTCCTGCGCCTGCTTGTAGACATCGTCCTGGCCGCCGAGGGAAACGAAACCGTCCCCACGCTTCAGTTGCAGTTGCCATTGGCCAGGATCCTTGCCAGCCGCGTTCAGCACTTCGGCGGCCTTCGCGCCCGGCTGGATGGTGGCGTTCCGGGCTTCGGCTTCGTCGCCGGCGCCGGGGATGATGAGATTGATGGTTTTGTCCATGGGAGCCTCCAAAGAGCCAGAAAGTGAGGGTGACGGGGAACGAGTGACAGAGATGCGGTGATGTACCATCAGTTCTCGAAGATGCGGCGAATTGCGGCGAAGTCAGCCAGACCGTCGATGCGAGTGACCGAACTGCTATGGGGTGCTCGCACAACCAGGTCGCCCATGTCAATCCGAACGGCGATCACGCTCTGCCTGCAATCGACGACGGCGCTGGCCAGGTCGTGGCTACAAGAGTGGCGGAAGATGACGCCCTGCCTCACGACAATGCGCTGGCGCGTGACAATGACGACGAAGAATTGCCAGGCGATGTAGTCGTGGATGAACGTAGCGCCGGCCAGCAAGGCGACCAGATTGCTGGCGAGCTGGAGGACAACGGCATCCGGCGCAATCCACACATACAGAAGCAGCGAGGCGATGAGGAAGGCCACGAAGACAATGATGCAGACCAAGAAGCCCGGCAGCACTGCCAGCAGGTGGCGACGGGTTTCGACACGATTCATTGTGGTGCCTCCTGGTGATGTGAGTATCAGAAGACGTTCGACTACCTCCAAGAGCTATTATCGCGAAAACCTGAGATTCTGCCTGACAGCGATCATTCCGCACCCTATTAACCATCTCACAGGACGCTAACAATGTCGGCGCCGACGCAAGTAGCGTAGTAGGCAGGGCGAGAAGCAGTTGTTGCTCCCTTCAGACAGTGAGCAATCGTTAGTCATCTGTTAGGGAACTGTTAGACGATGTTCAAGCATTGATTTCGTCATCGTGCGACACTGCATGTACATGGTTTCCTCGCGCTCGATCCCTGGTCTATGGCCTCGAATCGAGATATACTTATTCTGCTGTCGAATGACCGAAACAATCCCGTTGAAATGCGCGCAGTGCGAGGGATGGATGCCATCTCCTTGATCTGATTTGCGCATCGACTCTCATGCCCAGCAGCTGAGACATAACCATGATCGAACTCAACTTCCCCGATGCGGTTCGTCACGAAAAGGACTTCTTCGGCCGTCGCAAAGAGCGCGGACGGATCGAGGGCGCGTTGCTTTCGGAATCGAGTCGCCTGGCGTTTGTCACCGGCGAACGAAGAATCGGCAAGACATCCTTCCAGAATGTCACGACAAGTGTAGTAATCGCTCGCAAAATGGACAGAAAATACATAGCGATGGATATGCCCTCGCCTCCGGCGATCCGGTCGTTTGAAGACTATGCTCGCGAACTGCTCGTGGGTCTGAGCAGTCTGGTAGGCAGAAGCCGCCACGAAACCGGGCTTTATGATGGCCAGGGCCGCTTTTCGGCCACCTCGGTGGGTGAGACCATCGAGGCAACTCGGCGCGTCCTCACTGGCCTCACCAACGTGAACATCGTCGTGGTCATCGATGAATTCGACGACCACTTGCGCAGTTGCCGCGCATTGCACGAAAGGGATGACATCCTGGGCTTCAACAAATACCTGGTGGAGAAGCGTCCGACTGAACCGAATGTCTCTATCGCACTCTACCCAAGCCTGACGCGCCTGCCTGAGAAAGACGAAGACCTTTTCGGTTCGCTCTTGATCTCCAAGGGCGAAGTTGCCGAACTGACGCCACTTTCTGATAGCGAAACCGAGGAGATGATCGGCGGGTTGCTCAAGGACGAGGCAGGGATGACCACGGAAGCGATGGAGCTTTTCTATCGTCTTTCCGGCGGGCATCCCTACGTTGCCAAGTTGCTACTCACCCACCTGTTGCCAGGCTACCCCCGACTGAAAGCGCACGTTCAAATCACACGTACGCTGGTGGAAGATGCGATCCAGCCGGCGGCATCTGATCTGAATCCGCGCACCGCCCTGGCAGATATTTGGAAAAAGCATTTCAACCGGGCAGAAAAGCAAATCATGCTGCTCCTGGCCGAACGTGATGCCGGCCTCACCAGCTCGGAATCGCTGAGGCTATCTCCGGAACAACGCAAGGGCGTGAGAGTGCTGGCCCAACGCGGCTATTTGAACCGCGAGCGCGACGAGTCGTGCAACCTGCGCATCGAATTCTGGAGATATTGGCTACGCGAGTGGGAAGATTTCGAGATAGAACGCAAAGATCTCGATCTTGACAGCATAATTGAGCGCTTGTCCCCACCTTATACGGAGTCCCAACCGGATATCGTCGTCGACCAACGTAAAGGCATTGTTTTCATAAAGGAACAGGCGGTTCATACGACGGCGCAACAATTCCGCGCTCTTGTCTGTCTTTCGCGTCGTTGCGGCGACTTGGTCTCGTATGACGAGTTGATCGAGGAAGTCTGGATAGAGGATGACGCCGACGGCGTTGCACTTGGCGCAGTGAACATGCTCATCAGCCGGTTGCGTGTGCTGTTGGAGGACAGCGATAAAACACTCCTCGTGACCATCAGAGAACGCGGCGTTATTTTGCACAAGGCACTGCTGAAGCTATGAGACAATCCCCACACTGTTATGCACTTCATCGGCGTGGCTGAAATGCCAAATCAGACTTGGATTGATCGGTGTTGCACCCATGGACCAACTTGATTTTGCAGCTCTACAACGCATCCGCGAAGCAGTTGCACAGATCGATATGACAGACCTGGTGGGTGTTTGGGGCGCCGCCGCGAGCGAACAGTTGCTATTCATCTACAACGCCGAACGGACGCCCGATGTGGCAGCGTTGCCGGGCCAGCCCATCACCCTGAAGGCGCTGGCAGATCACGACCCATCCCGGTTCGACGGCCTGCTGGTGGGAATCCCTGCCATCGAGTTGGTGCGACCCAACCCCCTTACCAAAGGGCCTCGCTTCTACCCTTTGGAGCGATTGATGGCTGATTTGGGGCAACAATCCCTCCTGCATCGCAATCTATATCGGCTGGCTCAGACGCTCCTTGCTTGGGCCCCTGGATTGTCCGAAGATAGCGTCCGTCACAATCGGTTTCAGAGGAAGGCCCTGCAACTGGCGTTGCCATACCTGGTAGAGGAGCACGGCGCCGACGAGCTGGTCGCGATTGCACCGGGCAAGGCTCTCGAGGCATTCATCGACGGCCAGCAGGGTTGCTGGCTACGCGCGGGCGATGATCTTCGTCTTCTGTCGACGTTAGGCCCCGAAGATTGGATTGTCGCCTTGGAGGAACTCGACTGGCTGAGCGCGGCCATTACCCTGGAGAGCGGGCGCTTTGTTCCCCTTCGCCGGGCTTTTCTTCCGACCAGCCAGAACACAGTTCTGAAAAGGACGCGCGCGGCGCTGGCAAAGCGGTTCAGCACCCTCGCTGCCGCATCGTCCCAGGCCCATCTTGCGGCCTATCAGCTCATGGTAGAGTACTGGTTGGACGACGAGGATGCAGAAGATCTGGTCGCGATCTTCCCTCACATCGATTTCACCCGCTTTGCCGAAAGCGGCGACGCTTTGCGGGTCTATCGCTCGTTGAAGGGATTCGCCAACGACACGACAGCGGGACCCAATTGGGATTTCGCGGCGTTATCGAACACTACCCTGCCAGACGTCTACCAAAGCTATGGTTTTGCTCTCATTCCTTTGCACAGAATCCCTGGGCTGAGCATAAATCGAGCGCAAGCAGCTGATTTGGGGCCGCTCCTGCGGCAAGCCAACCATGACACCGCCCTTGCTCAGACGATGCTCATGCTCGCTCATGACATGGTGGAATCTCGAAGCGCCGAGACTATCGGGGCGCCGGCTGAGATCGTGTCGGATCTGGCCCAGCGCGCCTGGATTTTCATCAGCCTGGGCGACCCCTGGCTCTGGCGACACGGGCGCTATGGGCAACTTCTCGACAGCGCCGCCGCCATCCTCAAAAACGCGCTGCTCTATCAAGCCAAGACGACTGACGAAGTCGAGCGCGACTACCATCTGGCCTTGATCGATTGGTATTGCTCCGGAGAGGGAGAAAACATCGAGGATCGACTCCGGCGCATGGGCGAGAAACTGCGCGCTTTTCAGCATAAGGCCCGCGAGTCGAGCCGTTCTACTCAGGCGCGTATCGAGACGGCGCAGAGGCTACTCGAGATCGAACGAGTAGTTCTCTATCCAGACGCCGGCTCCCAACTGGATCAGGGCAGTGCAGCCGGTACTCAGCCGGCTCTGACCCCTGACACACGCGGCTACTTGCGGAATCGGGCAGCGAGTTGGACCCACTCGATTCTATCCCCTTCTCCGGTTTTCCAACGACACTGGCGCGAACTGATGCACACACGCCAGAAGCGCCAGGACGAGCAGATGTTCGAACCGCATGTCGATACCCTGGAAGGCAAATTCCATGAGATCAAGGCCGCTTTGGAGGCTCTGCGTCGTCGCTTTTATGCTCCCCCCCAGGAACTGGCCATCTTGCGCTTCGTGGCCGAGCGCGAGATCAAGGAGGTGTCGCTGTACTTGGAGAAAGTCGCCAGGCCGAAACTGAGGATCGTGGCCCTCAATCCCTACCTGGAACGAGATCAAGAGATTGCGCTGGAGTGCGAACTGACCAATCAGAGCCGATCCAAAGTTTCTGACGTGGAGCTTGTCCTGCTCAATCCTGGCGCTGACTTCGAACTACTCAGCGATCGTGCCTTTTCATTTGTGGAGTTATCTCCTAATGTGCCCCAGCGATTCACTTATCGCCTGCGGGTGCTCAAATCCGATGAGATCAGCTTCCATTTTCAGTATGGCTACGCCGGATTACAAGGCCATGAAGACATCGAGATTCGAGCGACTGTGCGCACGCCGGAGAACATTCCCTTTCGACTTCTGCGGAATCCCTTCATCACCGGCGACATCATCACCGACCCTGAGCAGTTCTATGGCCGCGAAGCCGAAATGGAGCGGCTGTTGCGACATCTGGCCAGCAGCGGTCGCACCAACTTTCTATTGCAGGGGGCGCGACGCATGGGCAAGAGCTCCATGCTGGAGATGGTCGAGCAAGCGGTCAAACAACCCAAGCTGAGACGCCGATTCAATATCCCGGCCGACTGGGATGAATCTTTCGACCCCTACATCACCGTCAAACTCAGTTTCCAGGGCTTCAATCCCCAGGAAGATGCTTCTCATATCAGCAACTTCTTCCGCGAGCTGGTCGAGAGGACCACAAAGGTTTTGGCGCCCTCACGGTGTGAGCAAATTCTGAACGATTTTAGCGCTCAGTTGCAGACGAGCGATGCTCAACGCGCCGCTGAAAAGGCCCTCAACCACTTGTTGACGGAACAGCCACATAGGCGCGCACTCGTTCTGCTGGACGAGTATGACGAATTACTCAAACCCAAGATGGCTGATTTGGACGCGCCTCTGCGCTATGTCGTGCAGCATGTGCCGTCCCTGACGTGGATCATCGCCACCACGCGCCTGCTGGTCGAGCGCAGCAAATACTATGGTTCTCCCTGGTATAACGTCCTGAATCAAGTGCGTCTTGGCTGCTTATCACGAGAGGCTGCCAGAGATCTGATCATCGAGTCCAGCAAGCGCGTGGGTGTGGAATGGCGGGGCGACGCTATCGTTCACCTTCTGGACGAGACCGGACGTCATCCCTACCTCCTCCAGCTCTTTTGTTCGCAGGTGATCGATTATCTCAGCGCGAAGGGACAAAATTATGTCTATCCCGAATTGATCGCTGACTTGATCGACGAAATCATCACCGAGAGTACAACCCTCCATGTCTATCTGGAGCCGTCTTGGGGTGGGGATATATCCGGTGTTGGTCAACTGATCATGCTGATCTCAGAGTGGAATGAGACGCCTCTGACAAAAGACAGACTGCGAGAGGAGGTGGAAAAATATCTTCATAAGCATTTTGGTCCGCAGGTGGATGCTACAGCGCTTGGCATCGAGCAAGAGCCACGTGTATGGTGGGAATTGGCGTGGGAAAACGGGCTAGCCGAGGTGGTTGAAATCCGCAACACCTTGCAACTCGATCCTGACTCGCGAACCTATGGTTTCACCGTGCCCATCTTCCGCCGGTGGCTACAACATAAGGATCATACCGAAGATATCTGGATGGCTGTGCGTCACAAGATTATGGCGGAGTTGCCCTGAAATGGTTGCAACACATAGCCTTAGCGTCCTCGCCTTGCTCGTGCTCGCGCTCTGTCTGGGCGGCGCTTTTGCCGGCATCGTGGTCGGGCACTTACGCAGCCGTTTGGGCACGCGGCTGGCCCTCCTCTCTGCGCTGGCTGCAAGTATGGTCACTATCGTGAGCGCCCTGGCGTTCTGGCAGCAGCCTATGTCAGCGGGCCTGCCTATCGCCACCTTGGTGACAGGCGCACCCGGCGCCTTTCCGCCCATTGTCGTCGAACTCTTCATCGATCGCCTGGCCATCTTCTTTCTGCTTGTAACCAATCTGCTGGCCATTGCCGTTACGATCTATTCGTTGGCCTGGCTGGAAGGGGCATGGAAACCTCATCGCATCGCCGGAATCTACAATGTTTTCCTTCTAGCCGTCATCACGCTGCTGGTGGTCAACAGCGTCTACCTCTTTCTGCTCGCCCTCGAATCGGTGACTCTCAGTTTCGGTTATCTTGTCCTGTATCGACACAACCGCCTGGTCGAGAAACCAACGGTAGAGATCGATGCCAGAGAAATGGTAGACGCCGGCCTCGCTTACAAAACCTATTTGATCTTCAGTCACACCGGCGCCATCCTTAGCATGGCGGCGCTGCTGGCATTGGCGCTCTTGGCCGGGAAAGACGGATTCGATTTCGACACCCTGCGCGCTTCTGGCTTCGAGCAGTCTTCGCAGATGGCGAGTCTGATCTTCCTGTTGGCTGTGGCTGGCTTCGGTATCAAAGGTGGTTTTGTGGGCGCTCACCCATGGGTGCCCATGGTGCACCCCTATTCGCCAACGACGACCCATGCCCTGACTCTCGGCTTTGTGATCAAAACCGTCTCTTTCTACATGTTGATCCGCGTCTGTTTCCAATTCCTGGCGCCGATTCAAATGTGGTGGGGCTGGCTACTCTTGATCGTGGCCGGCGCCACTGGGTTGATCGGTGTGTTCTATGCCCTCTGCAGCCGCGACTTGAAGGTGGCCCTGGCCAACCATAGCGTCGAGAACATCGGCATCATGCTTGCCGGCATCGGCATTGCCCTGGTGATGGTAGCATCTGCGTTCCAAAGAGATGGCAAAACACCGGCTTTGGCCTTAGCTGTGGCGCAGGTGGGTCTTGTCGCCAGCTTCTACCACATGCTCAACCACGGCGTCTTCAAGGGATTGCTCTATCTCTGCACGGGCGCAATCGAACACCGCACCGGCACGGTGAGTATGGAGCGTTTAGGAGGGCTCATCACCGCCATGCCGTGGACAGCCACAGCTTTCCTGGTCGGAGCCATTGCAATCAGTGGTTTCCCGCCCTTCAATGGTTTCATCAGTGAGTGGCTGACGCTACAAGCGTTACTGGCCGGCCTGGATTATAGTCCTGCCAATATCATTCCCCCCTTGCTGCCGCTGGCGATCGTGGCAACTTTGCTGGCGCTGGGCCTGGCCTTTGCCTTGACGGCCTTCGCTTTCGTGAAAATCGCCGGCGAGACCGTGCTCGGCGCGCCGCGCGATCCAACCACCGCGGCCAGAGCCAGCCAAGGCGACGGATCCTGGCTCATGCGCGGTGTGGCGCTGTCGCTGGCCATTTGCTGTTTGATGCTGGGCATAGTGCCGGGCCTGATCATCCAGCCGCTTGCCCTCCTCGCCCAAGATCTGCTACCACCAGGCCAACAGGTCTTCGAGAAAGGATGGACGACCATCACGCTGCAAATGCCACAGCCAAGAGACCATGTGATCGGGCTGAACCTGGGGCCGGTGATGTTGCTGGCCATCGGGCCGCTGGCGCTGGCCATCCTGCTGGCGAGACGCAACCGACGAGCATCCCGTACGAGTGTCTGGACTGGCGGCACAATCTATCAGCCCGAACGGATGCAGATCACAGGCGGCGCCTTCTCTTTTCTGGTCTGGAGCAGGCTCGGCCGTCGCCAGACGCCGGACGAGACATTCCAGTCAGTCCAGGAAAGCAACGTCCCTTGGCGAATCGTTTTGTCGGCCGGCTACTATATCCCCGATCATTTCCGGCGCTTCTTTGCCGCCGGGGTTGCAGCCCTGCTAGCCAACGCGGGTCGTTTGGGCGATCGCGTCCAGGGCGGCGATATTCGCTGGTATCTGGTTTATCTCTTCCTTGCCTTTCTGACCATGCTTGCGCTTTCGGGCGCCAGCAGGTGATGGACATGACATTAGACAGCCTGCTGTTCGCCTCGTTGCAAGGGATCATCCTGCTGGCCCTGGCGCCATTCACGGTTGGCGTGTTGTACTGGGTCAAAGCCCGTTTGCAACGACGGCAAGGCCCTTCGATCTGGCAGCCGTACCGTGACTTGCGCAAATTGCTCCGCCAACGGCCGACAGCGCCGATCGGCAGCTCTTGGGTCTTCGAGGCGGCGCCGGTTGTAGCCTTCGCCTGTTATGGGACATTGGGCTTCTTGGCGCCGCTGTTTCTCTTGTCAAACGTCGAAGGCGCCCCGCGCACTGACGACCTCCTTCTCATCATCGCCCTGCTCGGCCTGGCCCGCTTGGCAGTGGGCTTGGGCGGCATGGCAGCCGGCGCACCTTTCGGCAATTTGGGCAGTGCGCGCGAGATGTTCCTCCACGTCCTGGCAGAACCAATACTGGTCTTGGTGACAATCACCCTTGTGCTAACCTGGCACACGACCAATCTCGCATTATTACTGGGTCGAGAATCGCAGTCTCTGGCCGCAGTCTACCGCAATCCCGCCCTGTTGCTCCTATTCCCGACGCTTGCTCTGACCATCGTCATCGAAGCTGGACGACTGCCGTTCGACAATCCTGGCGCCCATCTGGAACTGACTATGTTCGGCAAAGCCATCCACCTGGAATACGCCGGGGCACAACTGGCCTTGCTGGAATGGGCGGAATGGGCACGGTTGGCGTTTCTGTTCACGCTTCTGATCAATCTCCTGGCGCCCTGGTCACTGGCCACGACGCAGCAAAGTGGGTGGCTTATCGTTCTCGCTGCCGTTACTTATCCTGTCAAGCTATGCCTACTGGCCGGAGCTATCGCAGTCTGGGAATCCGTGCAAATCAAGATTCGCCTCTGGGCCTTGATTCCTTCTGCTTTTGTGGCTTTGGCGATGGCGCTGCTTGCGGTCCTGCTTGTCGTCATTCAGCAACACATCTGAGAGAAGAACGATGCAAGGCATCATCGACATCCTAGCCGTTGTCATGGCGGTGTGCGCGATAGGCATTGTCTCAGTAGGAGCCATCCGGCGTATGATCTGGTTCTATCAGGTGCAGTCGGTGATTCTAGCTTTTTTGACCGTGCTGGCTGGCTTGCCGCTGGGCCAATCGGATGGTAGAACGCTCACTGGCTTGATCTGGCGACTTGCTTTCGCTATCTCGATCCCAGGCTTTCTCGCTTACACCATCGAGCCACTCCTTGTTCAAGCCACCGTGCAGCCTGAAATGCATTGGGGAGCGCGCATTATCAGCATCTTGCGTATAAGCCGCAAGCACCGCTTCGAGACAACGCAGCGGCGGGAGGAGGCCTTGGTCGTATGGCTGGAGCAGGGGCTATCCTCTACACGACAAGTTGCTTCTGCCATCTTCAGCCTGCTTTTGACAGCCATGGCCTCATGGGCAGCCCTCAAGCTGATCCCAAATGAGCAGAAACACATGGCGCCTTTAGCGATCTCCCTGGCCTTATTGATGCTTGGCATTCTTGCCATGATCAGTCGAGAGGATCTCATTTCACAGATAATCGGTCTTTTGGTCATGGACCACGGTCTTTTCTTGGGAACAGTAGTTGTCTTGAGTCATTCCAATTTGATACCATTCTTTGTTTTTAGTCTCTTTCTATACATATTGATCACACTTATCATCATAATAGTGATATTGCCGGAATTGCATAACGAATCAGAATCAATAAAAGTCGAAGAACAGAGTGTTTTGAAGGGATAAATATGCCATGTTACAAGAACAAACATTACAGCGCTTACTGGTGATCATGATATTAGTGCCGCCGCTGATTGCCATGCTCGTGGCGCTGGTATTCAGGTTTGGCATCAAGACAAGAATTGATCGTCGCGTCGAAGAGGGTTTTCTGACCTGGAGTACACGTACTCTTTCTGGAATCTCACTATTGTCTTCGTTCTTTTTGGGATGGTACGCAAATACGGAAATAAGTCTTCATTTCAGCGTGTCTATCATTGATATTTACATTGATGCACTCAGTATCTATTTTGTTCTCTTAGTCAATCTGGTTGCCTTTTTCGCCTCCTGGTATGTGGCGCAGTTTCTCGCGCAAGAAGGCAAATACGCCTCCCACTGGAAGCATCACAACCCCGCCACCTTCCACCTCCTCTTCAATGCCTTCCACCTCACGATGCTGGTTGTGCCGGTGGTGGACAACCTGGTAATACTTTGGATGGCAGTCGAGCTAACCACCGTGGCCTCGGTGCTCCTCGTCCGTTACCGGGAACAGCGGCGTATGGTCGAGGCTGCCTGGAAATACATCATGATCACATCGGCCGGTATCGTCTTTGCGCTTTTCGGCACGATCATGTTGGCCGATGCTATACAACCCCAGACATGCAGCGCGATAGCCCAAACACAGGCCGAAATCGCCTGCAACGCCCTGTCGCCATCTCTGCTTATGCGGTGGTCCAACCTTGCCCAGCCAGATATCGCCAAAACCTTGAACGAGCAACTCGTTCGCCTTGCTTTCCTACTCGCTCTGGTTGGGTACGGCGCCAAAGCCGGGTTGGCGCCGCTGCATACCTGGCTGCCTGATAGCCATGGCGAGGCGCCGCCGCCGGTAAGCGCCCTTCTCTCAGGTGTACTCCTCAAATCGGGCCTCTATGTCATTCTGCGGTTCTATACCATTACCAACCTCGCCCTTGCCAAACCCGACTCTACGAGAAGCTTCACATCAGGCATGTTGCTCCTGTTTGGCCTCTTCTCTCTGCTTCTGGCCACGCCTTTCATTCTCAAACAACCTAGTCGCTTCAAGCGCGTCCTGGCTTACCACAGCCTTGAACACATGGGAATCATCTTGTTCGGGCTGGGCATCGGCACCGGCGCGGCTTTGTTCGGCGCGCTTCTGCATGCGCTCAACCATGCGCTCACCAAGGCGTTCATGTTCCTTGGCTTTGCCACGATTCGGCGCCAATATGAAGACCAGGCAGAAGACCCTGATCTCCAAGATACAGACATCACCGGGGTGCTCCATGGTATGCCGATCAATGGCGCCATGTTGATGGCGGGTGGCCTGGGGCTTGTTGGCTCCCCTCCTTTCAGCATATTCCTTAGCACCTTCATCATTCTCTGGGCCGCCCTTGCCAGCATCTTACCCGGCGTCCATGCCGAACGTGGGCCGCTGCAACCTATCATCTACTTGATTGCCACCGTGCTTTTCCTGCTGGCTCTTGCTCTCATCTTCGGTGGACTGGTCGGACATTTGGGCCGCCTGCTCTTGGGGCGCCCTCGCTTCAGCGGACTTTCGGATCCTCGCTTCGGGGAGTATGCCCCTCTCATCATCCTGCTGGCGATCATCTTTCTCTTTGGTGTCTGGATTCCAACTACGCCCGTGAATTTCCCCGCCCTGCTGGATCAGAGCGTCCACATTCTGCTGGCCGGGGCGCCAGGTTCGCCATGACAACCCACACCGCCGTACGTGAGCTTTGCCGGCAGCACGGCCATTTGCTGCATTTGACAGCACCCAACCAACTATTCGTGCGGGTGGACGATGAAGGCCGGCTTCGCTCTCTGGCGACCCGGCTGAGCGAACAGGGTTTCTATCTCGTCACGTTGGTCGCCACCGACGAGCGCGAGCTTATCGACGGTTCCTTCAAGCTTACCTATCTGTTCTCTCCTCCCAACGAAGACATCTTCCTTTTCGTCGAACACCCTCTGCGGCCAGAGCGAAGCGAACCGCCGTGCTATGCCAGCCTCTTGTCCTGGTTTCCTTCTGTCGACCCCTTCGAGCGGGAGATGGCCGATATGATGGGATTGTTTCCGGGTGAAAACGGTCCCGGTCGACTAGGCGATCACGCGCCTCGCATCCACAACGGTGATTGGCTGCACCCCGAATGCTATCCGCCGGCGTTGACGCCTCTCCGCCGCGATCGCAAAACGAACGAGATCCTGACGGACATCCAGCAGTACGGCCGGCGCCCTGAGTTGGATCACCTCCCGGAGCCGAAGGGTGGAGAATGGTTACTGCCCGTTGGTCCCGTCCATGCCTCCATCATCGCACCGGGCCGCTTCCTGTTCCGCTTGGCCGGCGAAGTGGTGGAGGAAGTGACGGTCCGACTGGGCTATACCCACAAAGGGATCGAGTGGATTTTTCAGACCGACTACAAGTTGGCTGAAGGCTGGCAATTGGCCGAATACGTGGCAGGCGATTCAGCTTTCGCCCACTCGCTGGCCTATTGCCTGGCAGCCGAGGCCCTGGCCGATAGTCGACCTCCTCGCCAGGCATCATGGCTACGGGCATTGTTCCTGGAATTGGAGCGCATCGCCAACCACATCGGCGACTGCGCTGCGCTTGCCCATGATGTAGCTTCTGATCTGGCTGCAACAGAACTCGCGGCACTGCGCGAGGAGATTCTGTGTCTACACGAGCGAATGACGGGGCATCGTCTTTTGCGCGGCATCAATCGCCCTGGCGGCGTCATCCTTCCATCGACGATCGATGTCGAGGATTGCCGACGCACTGTACAGGACGCGGTAGAATCCTTTGCGGCTGTGGCAACGAGCTTGGAGCAAATGCCTGCTTTCCGCGAGCGCCTCCAATGGCAAGGCATCCTCACCCATCGACAAGCATCAAGCCTTGGCGTCACCGGCCTCGTCGCCCGAGCGTCAGGCGTGATGCGCGATGTGCGACGGCAACATCCTGATAGCGTCTATCAAGCCCCGGCCATTCGCGATCTCCTCATTCCTCCGCCGCAAAACCCCATTGCCGAGCGCGAAGCGACGGCAGGAGATGCCTTTGCGCGTTTTCTTGTCCGCGTGCACGAGGTCGCGAGTTCGGGGCGTATCATCAACGAAATCTTGGGGCAGGATGAGATACGCAATCACGATCGTGAGAACGTGACACCCACGGCTTTCCCTCCCTCTCACAACTACGAGTTCGGGCTGGGCTGTGTGGAGGGTTGGCGTGGGGACATTATCTACTGGCTGATGCAGGATCGCTTTGGGCGTATCTTCCGCTGCAAGGTCCGCGACCCATCCTACCTGAACTGGCCCAGTTTGAAAGCAGCGATCGAGCCACACGATTTGGATAAGGAGTATATTGACAAACATCACCCGCCTGAGAGACGCGCCCAAACGCTGCTCGCTGACTTTCCGATCATCAACAAATCCTTCAACCTTTCCTACTCAGGCAACGATCTTTGAACCAAACGCCTATGTCCGCCTCATCCCTTGGCTTCTGGGGTGTGCTGGGACGTCTGCGACACTTGTTTTCGAGTCGCGACTGGCTTACCACACCCGACCATCGCCCCCGGCCACGGGCTTCAGTCTTCATCCGGCATGTGGACGCTGGCTCCTGCAACGATGGCAATGTCGAACTTGCCGCTCTATGGAATCCGCAATACGACGCCGAGCGCTATGGTCTCAAGCTTGTCGCCTCGCCCCGCCATGCCGATGTGCTTGTTGTCACGGGACCGCTTGTTCGCAGCATGGAGCAAGCCCTCCTGTCGGCGCTACGGGCTATGCCAGAACCGCGCTGCGTCGTCACCATCGGCGATGACTGCGATGAGCCACATGCCATCTACCGCAATTCCTATGCCATAGTGGGTTTGCCTGAGGAGATACTTCAAGCCCGCGGCGACGATCACATCCCCGGAAATCCTCCCACACCCCAGGCGATCCTGGAACATTTGCTCACCATGCCCACCGTGTGAGGGGTGAACCGCGCGTGCAGCATCGCCTCGAAAAGCAAACTTCGAGCCAGGATGCAAGGTCGGGTATACTGCCAATCTCTGATGCAGATGCAGGCATCCATCTCTCTCGAAAGCTTCACAGGCTGACCCATGAGCACAATCAAAGTCGAAGTCACCCGCATCACCGACATCCGCCCGCACAACAACGCCGACGCCCTCGAACTGGCCACCATCGGCGGCTGGCAGGTGTGCGTCAAGAAAGGCGTCTATCACGATGGCGACCCCGTGGTCTATTTCGAGCAGGATACCGTCCTGCCACGCGAGGTCGCCGACCGCATGGAGGTGACGCAGTACTTGTCGGAAAAGACCGATATGGCCGGGAACCGCGTGCTCGTCATCCGCCGCGTGCGGCTGCGCGGGGAGCCTTCGTTCGGGCTGGTGGCGACGCCCGAAGCGGGGATGGAGGTCGGGCAGGATGTGGCCGACTACTATGGCGCCGTCAAGTTCTTCCCGCCGGTCAAGCTGCTGGCCGGCGACAGCGACACCAATGACCCGCGCTTCCCCACCTACACCGAGATGGAGAACATGCGCAGCTACCCGAAGGTCATTGCCGAAGGCGAGGAGGTGGTCGCGACCGAGAAAATCCACGGCACCAACGCTCGCGTGGGCTTCGTAGCCGACGACGGCCAGCGCGTGCTCATGGCCGGCTCGCGGACGTTGCGGCGCAAGCGGCCGCTGACCGAAGAAGACTTGGCCCGGAGCACCTACTGGTATCCACACCGGCTGCCGGCCGTCACCGCCCTGCTGGATGACCTGTGGGCGCGCGGCTACACACAGGCCATCCTCTTCGGTGAGGTCTATGGCCGGGGCATCCAGGCTTTCACCTACGGCCAGAATATGCTGGCTTTCCGCGCCTTCGATGTCATGGTGGAGGGCGCCTATTGGGATTATGACAAGTTCGAGCAGCTTTGCCGGCAACATGGGGTCGAGACCGTCCCCGTCGTCTACCGCGGGCCGTTCTCGCTGCCGGTGATCAAGAGGCTTTCTGAGGGGCCGTCGTTGGTGGGGGGCAGCCACGGGCGCGAGGGCGTGGTGGTGAAGCCGGTCAGCGAGCGCACCGACCCCACCATCGGCCGCGTGATCCTGAAATATATCGGCGATGCCTATCTCTTTGGCAAGGTCGCCGAGCAAGATACGACGGATGTTTGATGTGATCCGCGAAGGACGCGAAGGGGCGCGAAGAGTGTGACTTTTCGCGCCCCTTCACGCTAATAGCGAACTACTTTTACGCAACACGCAACACGCAATACGCAACACGCAACACGCAACACGCAACACATTTCCCTCTCCCACGGAGACCCCCATGCCCCGCGAACGCCGCCGCCAACGTGATCACAGCCAGCCCGCCGCCCTGCCGCCCGGACTCGAAGGCGGCCAGTACAAGCCGCTAAAAGACGAGGAAGTGCAGCGCATCCACGAAGCCGCCCTGCAAGTGTTGGAGCGCACGGGCGTGCAGATCGTCGAATCCGAGTGCCGCAGCATCATGGAAAAGGGCGGCGCTAGAGTGGACAGCGCCAGAGATCGGGTGTATCTCCCCCGCGATATGGTCGCAGCGGCGCTGAAGCAGGTCAATCGGGATGTGGTGCTGTATAGCCGGGATGGGCGCTTCGATTTGCATCTGCGCGGGAAGCGCGTCCATTTGGGCACGGGCGGGGCGGCGATCACCATCCTCGATCTCGAGACCGGCCAGGCCCGGCACACCCGCCTGCGCGATTTGTATGACATCGGCCGGCTGGTGGAGACGCTGGACAATATCCATTTCTATTTGCGGCCGGTGGTGGCGCGCGATGTCAGCAGCGACGACATCGACATCAACACTTTCTATGCCTGTCTGTCGGCGACGAACAAGCATGTGATGGGCGGCTGCTATTTCGCCAGCAAAATCCCGGAGATCAAGAAGCTGGTGACGCTGGTGGCGGGGAGCGAGGAAGACTACCTGGCCCGGCCGTTCCTCTCGCTCAACCTGGGCTGGATGGTCAGCCCGCTGCGTTTTGCGCCGGAGACGACCGAGACGCTGACCGAGGCCGTGCGGGCGGGCATCCCGGTTTCGTTGGTGTCGGCGCCGCAGTCGGGGGCCACGTCGCCGGCCTCGTTGGTGGGGACGCTGGTGCAGGTGGTGGCCGAGGAGCTGGCGGGGATCACGTATGTGCAGTTGTTGCGGCCCGGCCATCCCATCCTCTACGGCGGCATGCCGCTGGTGTCGGATTTGCGCACGGGCAATATGAGCGGCGGCGGGGCGGAGTTGGCGCTGATGAACGCCGGTTCGGCGCAGATGGCGCAGTTCTACGGCATGGCCATCTACAGTTCTTCGGCCCTGACCGACAGCAAGGTTCCCGACATCCAGGCCGGCTACGAGAAGGGCCTGACCACGGCGGCGGTGGCGCTGGCGGGCGCGCAGTACAATCATCACTCCGCCGGGATGCTGGAATCGATGCTGGCGGTGGCCTACGAGCAGTATGTGATCGACGATGACATCAACGCCCAGGCGATGCGGCTCGTGAAAGGTCTGGAGGTGAATGAGGAGGCGCTATCGCTGTCTGTGATCGAGGAGGTGTGCAACGGGCGCGCGGGCGAGGCCCCGGCCGGGCACTATCTCGGCCATCCGCAAACGCTGGCGATGATGCAGAGCGAATATCTTTATCCGCACACGGCCGAGCGCGCCACCCGCCAGGATTGGGAGCAGGCAGGCGGGCTGGATATGCGCGAGCGGGCGCGACGGCGGGCGCGGGCGGTGCTGAGCGCCTCCTTCGCCGAGGTCATCCCCGACGCCATCGACCGCCAGATTCGTGACGAGTTCAATATCCTCCTCCCGCGCCAGGTCATGCTCCCCGGCGCCTATCCTTGATCTCTCACGAATTGCACGAATGGACGAATGTTGACGAATATTTCTTGAAAAAGGAGACGTATCAATGAAGAAGGAGATTATTTACCCAGAGCTGTCCTATGATGTGATGGGGGCAGTTTTTGAGGTGCACAACACTTTGGGGCCAGGTTTTCTCGAAAGCTTGTATGAAGAGGCGCTCGCCTATGAATTCGAGCTGCGCGGGATCCCGTTCGAAAAACAGAAGGAGATAACCGTGTTCTACAAAGGGCGTGAAGTTGGCAAGCATCGGCTCGATTTCCTCGTCGACGGGAAGCTCATCCTGGAGTTGAAAGCGGTTTCCGAGCTTACGGATGCCTTTCGCAAACAGACGACATCCTACCTCAAGGCAACCAAGCACAGGCTTGGCATCTTGGTCAACTTCAGCGCCCCCAGCGTCGAATACGAACGCATCGCCAACTAAAAACCATTCGTGTCATTCGTTCATTCGTGCAATTCGTGAGAGATCAGGAGTTTCCCATGCTCGGCGGTACATACGGCAAGATCCTTCATATCGACTTATCCAATGGTGATATTCGCATCGAGAATCCACCCGACGAGCTCTACCGGCTGCTGGTGGGCGGGCGGGCGCTGGTCGCCTATCTGTTGCTGCGCGACCTGGCCCCCGGAACCGACCCGCTCAGCCCGGACAACCTGCTCATCTTTGCGCCGGGCATCATGCAGGGCAGCAACTTGCCGGGGGCGGGGCGGCATGGCGTGGGCGGCAAGTCGCCACTGACGGGCGCCATCGCCAGCGCGGAGGCAGGCGGGTGGTGGGGGCACGAGTTCAAGCGGGCGGGCTTCGACGCGCTGGTGATCCGAGGCCGGGCGGAGAAACCGGTGTATCTCTGGATCAAGAACGGCGAGGTTGAAATCCGGCCGGCTGACCATGTTTGGGGCCAACAAACCCTGCCCACGCAGATCGCCATCCAGCAAGAACTGGGCGATGAGCGCCTGCGCGTGGCCCAGATCGGCCCCGCGGGCGAGAATCTGGTCAAATACGCGGCCATCATGCACGATGTGAACCGGGCGGCGGGGCGCAACGGGCTGGGCGCTTTGATGGGATCGAAGAATCTGAAGGCCGTGGCCGTGCGCGGGACGATGAACCTGCCCGTGGTCGATCGCAAACAGGTGTCGGGCGTGAGCAAATGGCTGGGCGCCAACTACAAGGAATTGTCGTCCTGGGCCACGTCGCCGGGGCGAGCCACGCAGAATTCGCTCATGAACTGGGGCGGGGTGGGCGCACTGCCGACGCGCAACTTCGGCCAGGCGATGTTCGAGGAACGCGACTTGCTGAGCGGTGAGCGCAACTACGCCATGTTCAGCGCCGAGCGCGACACCTGCCAGGCCTGCCCGATCGAGTGCAAACAGGTTTTTACCTATGACGACCCCGACCCCTACCGCAAACTGAACCCGGCCTATGGCGGCCCCGAATACGAGGCGATGGCGGCCTTTGGCCCCACCTGCGGCGTCAGCGACAACGTGGCCGTGGCCAAGGCCAACGAACTGGCCAATGCCTATGGGCTGGATGCCATCTCGACCGGCGCCAGCATCGGTTTTGCCATCGAAGCCTTCGAGGCCGGTCTCATCGATGAGTCCGACACCGGCGGGCTGGCCTATCGCTGGGGCGATGGCGACCTGGTGGTGCGAGCGGTGGAGATGATCGGCCGGCGGCAGGGTTTTGGCGCTGTCCTGGCCGAGGGCGTGGCCCGGATGTCCCGACGCTTCGGCCCGGCCAGCGAGGAATTCAACCTCACGGTCAAAGGTCAGGAGTTGCCCATGCACGAGCCGCGGCTCAAGCACGTCCTGGGCGTGGGCTATGCCATTGCCCCGGTCGGCGCCGACCACATGATGAATGTGCACGACACCGATTTCTCTTATCCGGGCGACAACATCCGCCGGGTGAACTCGGTCTTGGCGAAGCCGCTGGAGGGGCCGCTCTCGCCCACCAGCCTGGACGAGGACAAGCTGCAAGTCTTCTACCACGAGTTGAATTGGATGCACTTCCAGGATTGCGCCATCAACTGCCATTTCTATCCCTACTCCTACGAACACCTGGCCCAGGCCATCTCCGGCGTCACCGGCGTCGAGTTTACGGTGCGCGACATCCTGACCGTGGGCGAACGCGCGCAGACGCTGGCGAGGCTGTTCAACCTGCGCGAGGGCTTTACGGCTGACGACGATAAGTTGCCCAAGCGGGTGATGCGGGCCTTCGCGACCGGGCCGCTGGCCGGGATCGAGGTGACGCAGGAGGCGTTCGACTGGGCGAAGCGCCGCTATTACGAGCTGATGGCGTGGGACCCGGACACGGGCGCACCGACGCCGGCCAGTCTGGAGCGGCTGGGGCTTACGGCCCTGGTTGGATAAAGGTTGGCAGTGCGAGCCTGATAGGGCGTATAATGGCCTTGATCACGCAGCTTTGCTGAGGTATTCCCATGAACACCAGCTATCTCGGACGTTATGTTGTCTCTGACCCCAGGATTTGCCACGGCAAGCCCACGTTTCGCGGCACGCGTATCATGGTCTGGCAGGTCTTGGAAATGGTGGCCGAGGGCAAACCCTGGGAAACCATTGTCGATGAATGGGGCGGTAGTGTTTCCAAAGAGGCGATCGCCGAGGCGGTTCATCTGGCCGTGGGGTTCGCTTGATTCATGTTCATCGTCCGTGGTGAGGGGCTAAACTGGCAATGAAAGCCCGCTTCGTCGCCGCCTTCCGGCAGATCGATTGGCGACTGACCCGCCGCAGCTTCCTGCTGCTGACGCTGGCTGCCGTCATCCAGGCGTTCAACTTCCGGCTGTTTCTGGCGCCGTCCAACATCGCGCCCGGCGGCGTCTCGGGCCTGACCCTGATCATCCACCATTACACCGGCTGGGCGGAAGGGAGGACGATCCTGCTCCTGAGCCTGCCGCTGTTGCTGCTAGGCTTCCTCTATCTGGGTCGCTGGCGATTCTTGTTCTCCAGCTTCTACGTGACCTTCCTGTACACGATGGGGGTGGATTTCCTGGCGCCCTGGCTGGCTCCGGGCGGCATCACGGATGAGCGGTTGTTGCAGGCGATCTTCGGCGGCGTGGTGGGGGGGATTGCCGCCGGGCTGGCCTTGCGGGGGAATGGCCTTTTCGTGGGCACGACGATCATCAGCCGGGTGTTGCAACTGCGCACGGGCATCCCCATCACCCAGATGTTCATCCTGATCGACGGCGGTATCATCTTCGCCATGGGGCTGGTCTTTGGCTGGGAGAACGCGCTCTATTCGCTGGTCATGTTGTTCATCTGGGGCGTGGCCACGGACTATGTGCTGGAAGGACCGAGCGTGGTGCGGACGGTGGTGATCGTAACCAACTCGCCGGAGGTGGTGGCGCATGCGATCTTCGAACGATTGGGGGTGGGCGTCACCTCGTGGCCGGGGCAGGGCATGTTCACGCACGAACGGCACACGGTGATGTATTGCACGATCAACCGCCCGGACGTAAGCCGCCTTCGCCAGGCCATCCTGGAGGTGGACCCGCATGCGTTCGTGGTCATCGGCCAGGGACACCAGGCGAGCGGAGGGGTGTTGAGGAGGGGGGCGAGGGTGAGGACGAATGGCGAGGGCGGGGCGGCGGGGTGAGGGGGGGGCGGGCAGGCTTGGGCGGCGGCTCTGAATTTGATAGAATTGCCAGGTGAGTCGCACTTGCAGAGTGCAGCCCACTCCCGAACGAACAGGCTCTTGATATGGAGGGAATAGCACCATGACTACGCTCACCATCGACATTCCCGACGACCTGGCGCTGCGCCTTACGCCGATGAGAGAACGCATTGGCGAAATACTAGAAGCGGGCTTGCGCGAGACGGCATCCCGCCATCATGGATACGACGCTGCGGTGATCGATTTCTTAGCCAGTGGGCCTTCTCCAGCCGAAATCGTTGCCTTACAGGCGTCACCTGATCTAGAGGCTCGCGTCGCGCTGCTTCTGGACAGGAATCGCGAAGGCACATTGACCGAAGGAGAGGAGCGGGAACTTGATCGCTACGAGCAGCTTGATTATTTCGTCGCCCGCGTCAAGGCGCAAGCGCGGCGCCGCCTATCCTGATGATCATGCGCCAAAGCCGCGTCCCTGATGCATTGCGCCGCTTTATTGCCGAACGCGCCGGCTATCGGTGCGAATACTGCCTTGTTCCCCAACACAGCGTCTTGATCCCACACCAGCCTGATCACATCATAGCCCTTCAACACGGTGGAACGACGACGAGCGATAATCTTGCGCTGGCCTGTTTGCACTGCAACCGCCGCAAGGGTCCGAATATCGCCTCAATTGACTCGATATCAGGGCAACTGACGGCGCTATTCAACCCGAGAACGCAGAACTGGCATGATCACTTTTTCCTCGAAGGCGTCACGATCCTGGCTCGCTCGGCAGTCGGGCGGGTGACGATTCAGCTTCTGGATCTCAACGCAACCGATCGCGTCGAACTGCGCGCATCGCTTTTCGTTGGAGGCAGGTACGAATGATGAGACAACATACTTTCTGAAAACCGCATCCCCAACACGGTCCCGTGCTACTGGCGAAGCGCAGCTTCGCAATCACACACCTCCCCATTTTCGCCCTCCCTCCCCCTCCAATGCTAAAATAGCTCCCGCCCGTCGTCCCCCGTTGACTGTTGATTGTTGATTGTTGACTGTTGATTGTTGACTATTGACTGTTTCCCACCTCCCCCTCCCTGCGTCTCCCCCTCCCTGCGTCCCTCCCTCTCCCCCTCCCCCCTCCCACCCATGCCCTCCCCCACCCTCCTCGCCCAACTCGACGCCCTCCGCGACGCCTTCACCCAGCGCGACAAGACTGCCCTCGCCCTGCTGGCCGCGCTCAAAGCGACCACGAACGCTCACGGCAAAACGCTCAAGGCTTTGCGCGACTACGGCGAACAGGATACGACGGTGGATGTCGGTGGGGCGCAAGGGGCATTCGGCGGGCTACGGCTCAAGGAAGAGACCATCGACCCCCTGGCCGCCGAACTGCGGCGTGAGACCAAGACGCTGGCCGGGCTGACGGCGGCGCTGAAGGAAGCGGCGATGGCCTTGCGCAGCGAACCGGTGGATGTCGTCCGCCTGGACAAGGCCCTGGCTGCGCTGCAAGGATCGAGTGAGCAGAAGATCCAGGATATCCTGCCGGAGTTGAGCGAGGAATTGGGCGTAGCCCAGCGCGTGTTAGGCGACGAATTCGGGCAGAAGCTGCGGGAGGCGCTGGCTGGGCAGGGCGTCAGCCTGGGCGGGCGGGCGCCGAAGTTCGAGATCGGGCGCTTCGAGATGGAGGCCAACTTCGCCAAACGCTTCCTCGTCCTCCGCTACGGCAAGGACATCGTGGCCCCGCACATCCCCATCACCGCCGAAGCCGCCGTCAAGGCCTATCAGTCCGCGGCCAGGCTGGTGGGCGGGCGCAGCCAGGACGGCGCCGCCTGGATGAACCAGTTCCACGACGCTTACCAGATCGTCCGCCGCAAGCGCGGGACGCCGGGCGCCCGCGTCAACATCGTCGATGTCTATATCGAACTGGTGCTCTTGCGCCAGGGCCGGGCCTTCGCCAGCGAGCCGAGCAAACGCACGTTCAGCGATTATAGCCGGGCGCAGTTCGCCCACGACTTCTACGAATTCAGCCATCGCCGCCGCCTGGTCTATGAGGGCCATGTGGTCAAAGCCCACAGCGCCACCAAATCGCAGACCGACAGCCCGACCAAGAGCATGTGGATCGTCGAAGGCGACTCGCCCTATGATGGGCGCTACATCGCCGACGTCGAATTCGTCAAGGAGTGAGAACATGCTGCCCGAACCCCGTCTGGCTCGCCAGATCATCGAGACGCTCGGACAGTCGGGCACGCCGCTGTCGAAGGGGGTCAGCTACTACAACGCCGGCAACGAATCCCTGCTGGCGGCCATCGACGCCCACTATCTCGGCTCCTACCTGGCCGATGGCGGCGCCGTCTTCAAGCTGGTGGTGGGGGATTATGGCAGCGGCAAATCGCACTTCCTCTATTGTGTGCGCGACCGCGCCTGGCAGCGCAATTTTGCCGTCAGCAAAGTCGATCTCAGCCCCAAAGAAAGCCCGTATGACGACCAACGCCGGGTCTATGCCGCCGTCGCTTCGGCCCTGATCTGGCACGAGCTGGGCGGCCTGGGCGAGGACGAACATGGCCTCTCCCGCTTTTTGGAAGGGACATTGCGGCGGGTGGTCAACCCGTATGGCCTCGATTTGGTGGACGAGGGGGCGGCGGAACTGCCGGAGGTGCGGGCGCTGCTGCAAACCCTGGCCACGACGCCCATCGACAGCCTCAGCTTCCACAAAGCCATCCAGGGCTTTTTGAACGCCCTGCTGCGGGGCCAGGAACGCCGCCAGGAATCGCTCGAACGCTGGTTGCACGGCGAAGAGGTCAGCCCCGAAGACATGCGCGACCTGCGCAGCATCGGCGTCACCGAGAAAATCAACCGCAACAATGCCTTCAAGATGCTGCGCTCGCTGTGCCAGGCCGTGCGCGCTCTGGGTTACACCGGGTTGGCGCTCCTCTTCGACGAGGGCGACCGTATGCTCAGCATCGGCGGCCGGGCCGAGAAGACCGCCACCGACAACCTGCGCGAGGTCATCGACCGCTGCCGCGAGGAATTGCCCGGCGCCCTGTTCATGTACGCCGTCCCGCCTGATTTCCTGCACACGGTCGTGCCCAAATATCCCGCCCTGCAACAGCGCGTCCAGGCGGCCAACTATTTCTCGCGCAGCAATCCCTTCAGCCCGCAGATCAACCTGGAACGGCTCGACGTCCCCGACGAGACCCTGTTGGAGCAGATCGGCTATCGCCTGCTCCCGATCTTCGAACTGGCCTACGACTTCAAGCTCGACCCCGACCTGCAGGCGCAGAACATCCGCACGCTTTCGGAGGCGGCGCGGGCCTCGTATCTGGCCATCAGCCACCGGCGGCTGTTCATCAAGGCCCTGATCACCGAATGGTATCGGCAGAAGGAGGCCGGGCAGAGTGCGATGACGGCGGAGTACGCCACCGCCCTCATCCGCGGGCAGAGCGACGCCCTGAACACGCTGGCCGACCAGCAGCAGAGTCCGTATTAGGGGCGGCGATGGACGCACAGACTGTCTATCATCCACATTTTGGGGCGGGCACGCTGCTGAGAAGCTATATGGGCGGCTATGAGTGGGAGGTGCAGTTCGATTCCGGCCGGCGGTTCCGGCTCCCGGCGCGCGAGTTCAGCCCCAGCGCCGTCCCCGCCCTGGCCGTGGCCGAGCCGCCGCCCGTATTGCTCCGGCCGGCGTTGGAAACCGAGCAGTTTCGCGCCCGCCAGACGCTGGAGGCGCTGCGATTGGGCATCGTGCCGGTGCAGGATGCCGAAACCCTGACCATCGGTCTGGAAGCCGAGCGCGTCACCCTCGACCGGGCCTTCGACCGCAGCCGTGAGCGCAGCGGCGATGTCCTGGCCGTGATCGGCGACTACGGCTTCGGCAAGAGCCATTTCATCGAGCTGGCGGCGCGGCGGGGGCTGCGCGAGAACTTCATCATCGCCAGCGCCAGCCTCGACCTGGTGGAGACGCCACCCGGCAAGGCGCACAAGATCTACGAGGCGCTGATGGCCTCGCTGCGCTATCCCGACCGCGATGCCCGCGGCCTGACGCCCTTGCTCCAGCAGGCGTTGGAGCGCCCGGCGGTGCTGGGCGAGTTCATCCAACGCAGCCCGCGCGAGGCCAACCAGTGCCCGTTGGCGGCGGCGCTGCTGGCCCTGCAAGATTGCCCCAGCCAATCGGCCTTCGAGCAGACGGTGGCCTGGCTGGGCGGCCAGGCCCGGCCCCAGGCCGAGATGAAGACCTGTCTGAAGCGGCCCCCGCGCCTGTATCTCAACGGCCCCAATGCCCGCCAATACAGCTATATGCTCACCGGGATCGGCCTGCTGGCCACGATGCTGGGCTACAACGGCCTGGCCATCCTGATCGACGAATCCGAGCACTATTCGCTGCTGCCGGCCATGCAGCGCGAGCGGGCCGACGCCTTCTTCAAGGCCATGATCGTCAGCGCCCTGGGCATGAACAATGGCCGCATCCAGCCGCGCGAGGTGGCTGAGGACCTGCGCGCCGAGTATCCGATCAGCTTCACCTCCGAGCCGCACCTGTTGTTCCTCTTTGCCCTGACCGAGAGCGCCGACCGCATGCCGGTGGGGTCGTGGCTGGCGGCCTCGCACCTGGTGCGGCTGGACGACCGCTTCATCGAGCGCGACATTCGCGAATTCACCGCCGCCCTGCTGCGCTACCACGCCCTGGCCTATGATTACCGGCCCGACCGCCGCCACGACGAGATCATGGGTTCGGCGCCCGGCCTGCTCTCGCGCTCGCTGTCGCAGCACCGCATCAACCTGCGCGAGCTGATCCGCACCGCCGTCACCGTCTGCGACCTGCTCTTCCTCTACCCCGACTACGCGCCGGGCGAGATGGTGGAGGAGTTGCGGCGGGGGTTGAAAGTGTAAACCTCGCCTTCCCTTCGCAGCAGCGACAGGGTTGCCATAAAACGCCACTTGACTAGATGTGCAGCATGTATACAATTTGAGCATGAATAGTCGTGAACTTATCGCCAGACTGAAAGAGGATGGTTGGGAATCGATGTATCCTGTTGTTATTCATAAAGACCCAGACAGTGATTACGGTGTGACGGCGCCGGATGTACCGGGCTGTTTTAGCGCCGGGGAAACGATGGACGAGGCCTTGACCAATATCATCGAAGCCATCGAGTGCCACCTCGAAGGACTCATGCTGGATGGAGAAGCTCTGCTGACGCCGACAAGCGTAGAGCGCCACCAGGGCGATCCAGCGTTTGCTGGGGGAGTGTGGGCGTTGGTGGATGTCGATGTCGCCAGGCTTTCCGGCAAGACAAAAAGGGTCAACATTACCATACCAGAACGTGTGCTAAGCCTGATCGATGACTATGCTTTGCGGCAGGGAGAAACACGGTCTAACTTGCTCACACAGGCAGCGATTGAGTATATCGCCACGCAGCCTGCATGAGCCGCTCCCAACTCACCGTCGACCTACTCGCACGAAGCGGTGTGGGCTGAACTTGAAACGCAACGAGTGAAACGTGAAATGCGCGCGCACAGCCGGTTGCGTTTCACGCCTCACGCATCACGCCTCACGTTTTCGCTGGGGATATGAACGCCCACACGCTCAAAGACAACCTCCCCCGCACCTGGGGGCCGTTCTTTGGCCGGCACGGCAACTTCACGGCGGCGCAACTGGCGGCGATGCCGCTGCTGTTGGAGGGGCACAACATCATCCTTTGCGCGGCCACAGCCGGCGGCAAGACCGAGGCGGCGCTGGCCCCGCTGATCGAGCGTCACCTGCCCGTCTCGCGCCCTGGCCCGCGGCTGGCCATCCTCTACTTGCTCCCCACCCGCGCCCTGATCAACGACCTCTGGCGGCGGCTGGCGGCGCCGTGCGAGGCTTTGCGCATTTCCATCGCCGTCAAGACGCGCGACCTCAACACCTTCGACCCCAAGCGCCCCGCCGACCTGCTGCTTACCACGCCCGAATCGCTCGATTCCCTGCTGGCCTCGCAGCCCCGCGCCCTCATCGATGTCCGGGCGGTGGTCATCGACGAGCTGCACATCTTCGATGGCGGCGTGCGCGGCGACCAATTGCGGCTGCTGCTCAACCGGCTGCGGCAAGTGCGGGGCTATGCGGCCCAATCCGGCGACGCTGCCGATGCCCAGGTGCAGTACGCCGCCCTCTCCGCCACGCTCGCCCGGCCGGAGGCCGTCGCCGCCCGCTATTTTCCCGATGGCCGGGTGGTGGATGCGGGCGGGGGCCGCGAGGTCGCCATCGAGACCCTGCCGCTGGAGGCGGAGTCACCGGCGGCGCTGTTCGAGTATCTGGCTTCGTTCCGGGGACGGGGCTGGCGCAAGGCCCTGGCCTTCTGCAACACCCGCGCCGAGGTCGAAGCCTACGCCACTGCCGCCCGCCAGTCGGGGTCGCCCTTTGGCGAGGCGGTGTTCGTCCACTACTCCAACCTGGAACGGGGCCGGCGGCGCGAGATCGAGCAGCAGTTCGCCCAGGCCGAGGCCGCCATCTGTTTTGCCAGCAGCACGCTGGAACTGGGCATCGACATCGGCGACATCGATGTGGCGCTGCTGATCGGGGCGCCCGGCAGCCGCTCGGGTTTCGTCCAGCGGCTGGGCCGGGCCGGACGCCGCGCCCAAATCGCCCGCGCCGCCTGTTTCTACCGCACGCCGCTGGAACGCCTGCTCTTTCAGGCCCTGGCCGAAGGCGAAGGAGACGAGACGCCCCCGCCCTTCCGCCCCTCCGTCGCCATCCAGCAGATTTTCAGCCTGCTCAAGCAAAGCCCGACCGCCGCCCTGCGCCCGAAGCCTTTGCACGAACTCTGCGCGGGGATGCTGGCCCCCGCCGACGTGCAAGCCATCCTCGACCATCTGCGCGGGTCGGGCTATCTTACCCGCAAAGACATCGGCGAGTGGCGAGCAGGCGCTCGCCTCCATCGTCTTGTGGACATGCAGGCCGTGGACGAAACCGCCTTGAGCCTGCACAGCAACATCCAGAACGGCGCCGGCCGGGTGGAGATCCGCGAGCAGCAGAGCCAGCGCCTGGTGGCCAGCGTCGACCGGCAGTGGTTCGACCGCGACGTGCTGACGCTGGAAGGCCGGCCGCTGGACGTGCAATGGTTCGATGGCGAGGCCATGTGGGTGACGAGCCATCGCGGGGACGACCTCGCCCCGCCCTTACAGTACCTCTCGTCCCGCCAGCTCCTCAGCTTCGAGCTGGCGCAGCAGCTTCCGGCTACGCTGGGATTGGCGCCGGGGGCAGCGCCGCTGGTCGCAGCGGAGGACGGCTGGCTGCTGTTCCACTGGCTGGGCGATGTCTACGGCCAGGCTCTGCTCGACC
Organism: Caldilineales bacterium; assembly: GCA_019695115.1. Lineage (GTDB taxonomy): Bacteria > Chloroflexota > Anaerolineae > J102 > J102 > SSF26. The sequence goes on from JAIBAP010000009.1 coordinate 53,461, forward strand.
TGCTCGGCTTCACCCTGGCCGTACGCCCGACCGCCCAACCGGGGCTGGCCGTGCTGCTGGCCGAGCCGCTGCGCGCCCTCCCGCCCCTGGCCCCGCACCAACTGACGCGCTACCTGCACGACGCCTACAAGCAGTACGAATCCCTGCTGGCGCTCGGCGCCTACCAGCCCCTGCTCCCGCCCGAGCTGCGCCTACGCAGCGTGGTCGAGCAGTTCGACGCGCCCCGTTTCCTGGCGGCGGTGGGAAAGCTACGGGTCGAGGCCGCGGCGGAGGGGGTGGGAGAGGAGTTAGTGGGGTTGTTGGCGTAGTTCAGGCAGCGAACGCGAATATCGGCGTCTCGACCATCCGCGCCGGCTGCTTCTGCCCGCGGAGGATGCTCTGCATCGGGCGCCAATGCTTCAAGACCACAGACAAAGTGCGAGTGTGCTTCGCTCTCAGGCTTACGGGATGAGCTTCAGTTGCCGGGCGCGACTCACAGCTTCTCCGCGGCTGTGGACATCGAGCTTGCTGTAGATGCTGCCCAAATGCGTCTTGACGGTGCTCTCGGAGATCGACAGTCGGGCGGCGATTTCGCGGCTGCTATGCCAGGCGCTCAACAACTGCAGAATCTCCTGCTCCCTGGCCGAGATGGATGCGGATGTCGCCAACGCCTCGAACTCTGCTTTGGCGAGGCGGGGTTGCTCGCCGATCCACGGCATGAGCCGCATGAGTTCCTTGACAAAGCCTTCTGCTTCACCCGAAAGGTTGCCTGACTCGAGCGCCAGCCTGAGGAGTGGCGCACAGGCGGCCCCCCCGTTCAGGAACGGCCGCAGAAAACGCTCGGGCGCAGCCAGCCGGATCGCTTCGGTCATCACCTGCAGCGCGGCCTTGATCTTGTGCTGGCCGAAGCGCGCCAGGGCCAGAAAAATGCGCGTCTCCAGCAACGGCTCGATCACGATCAGTTGCGCGTAGCGCTCGATTGTGTCGGCCAACAACGCCTCGGCTTCGCCATAGCGCGCCTGGCTCAGGTAGACTTCCGCCTGAACCTGGCGCAGCAGGTGATGCTGCGTCACGTCGCCGGCCTCCAGCAGCAGTTGTTCGGCCAGAGCACTCTTCCCCACCCGTACACTGATCAGGGCTTCGTAAGCGAGCAGATCCTCGCTTTCCAACAGGCCGCCCGGATGCCGCATCTGGATCGCACGCGCCGACTGGATGGCGGCGAGCGCCTCCTCCCCCTGGTCGAGCGCCAGATGGATTTTCGCCTGCAACAAGGCAAAGTGGATCGGCATGTTGGTGCTGGTCGGGTTCGGATCCACCTCTCGGGCCTGAGCCAGCGCGCGTTGCGCCAGGCCGGTCTCATTGCGTTCGAGATGCAGCAGCCCCTGCACCTCGAACGCAAGGCTGGCGGTTTCCGGCAGGCTGCCGCGTTGGCGCACCGCCTGGTCGAGCACCTGCCGGCAGATTCTCTCGCTGCGCCGGAGCTCCCCGCCGAAGTAGACCCGCTTGGCTAAAACGCCGCCGGCCATGAGGGCCACGAATAGATTGCGACTCTGCATTGCCTCGCGCAACAATCCGGCCACAGGCTCCTCGGGGAAGTTGTGCGACTGCCGATAGGCCGGCCGGAGCAGATACAAGCGGTCGAGCAAATCCCACCGGGCCTCGTATTCATTCCCCGAGCGGGCAGGGGGGACAAAGGTCTGGCCGGCCCTCCACATCTGCCGGATTTGTGCGATTTCGGCCAGAACCTCACGCTCGTCCAGCGTCAATTGGTGCGCCGGCCTGGTCGCAAGACTCCTTTCGATATCGCTGATGAACCGCGCGATCTTCTCCTGCGGCAGGGCGATGTTCGCCAGACGCATGTAGACAAAAAGCAGGTTCTTGTGCTTCTGCACCACCCCGGGCGGCAGCTCTTGCAGCCAGCGCAAGAGACGCGAGTCCTCACCAAACTGCTCCAGCTCGCGCAGCGCCATTTCCTCGGTCAGGGTCGCGGCGTCCTCCCAGGCTTCGATAGACAGCAGATGGTGGATGGCGTCCGCCAACGCATACTGCTGGCGGTACCATTGCGCCGCGGCCTGGTGCAGCAGGGGCGCTTCTTCGGGGAAGCGTAGCTTGAGCTGGCTGCGCAGCATTTCGGCAAACAGATCGTGATACCGATACCACCCCTCTCTCGCCAGGCGGATGATGAACAGATTCTCTTGCCACAGGCGCGCGAGCGTCTCATCACCATCGCTTTGACCCGTAACAGCATTGCAGAGGTCGCCGGTCAGGTCCTTCAGAATTGCGGTGCGCAGCAGAAAAGCCTGCGTCTCCGGTGTGCAGCGCTTCAGGACTGTCTCCATGAAGTACTCGCGCATATAGATGTGCGCGCCGCTGAAGGTATCGATGAACTGGCGACGATCCTCCTCTTTGGCCACGGCCAACGCTGAGAGCGCCAACCCGGCCGCCCAACCCTCACTGTGCCTCACCAGTTTCTCCAGGTCCTGCTGAGCCAGCGGCGCCTCCTGAAGATAGCGCTTCAGATAATCCACCCCCTCCGCTGTGCTGAACCGCAGATCGCTCGTGTCCAGTTCTGTGACCATCCTGCGCGCACGCAGATCGCCCAACGCCAGCGGGGGCCGGGTATGTCCGGCGATGACCAGCTGCAGATTGGCCGGGAAATGTCTCAGCCAGATGTGGATGGCATCGTAGATCTCGGAATGGTTGATGAAGTGAAAATCATCGAGGACGATCCCCAATCTGGGGAACTGCCTTTGCGCCACAATTGCGTTCGTCAGGTGGAGGACGGCTTCGGCCGGCGCGATGGTGGATGTGGATCGGATATAGGCCAGCAGCTCGCTGCCAAACTGCGCCTCGATTGCCTGCAACGCCGTTACCACCGAATACCAGAAGCGGACCGGATTGTTGTCGCGCTCATCGAGCGTGAGCCATGCCACAGGGAAGCCACAGGTTTGTTTCCAGTCGTTGAGAAGCGTGCTCTTGCCGAATCCGCTGGCGGCGCAGATGAGCGTGAGTGGCGTATTGATCCGCCGGATCAGGCGCGTCCGGGAGACAAGCTCGCGCGGGAGCAGCGGCGCGGTGACCTTCGTCAGCGGCAGAAATGAGGCGTCGCTGCCTTGCTCAGTTGCCGCTTTGTCAGCGCGCTCGATCTCGCCACTCGTGCGACTTGTAGGCGGATTCCCGGCCAATGTGCGGCTGGCTGCCTGCAATTTCGCAAGGGTCAGCTCTTCCGACCGGCCGAGATAGGTCTTGGCGAGCTGGCCGAAAAGCCGTCGCTCGGCATACCAGTACGTCTTGTTCCGGCGCATTTGCGAGCGGGCGACGAACCGCCCGCTGTCATCCCGGAACGCGAACTTCCGCGCCGTGGACAGCCATTCATACCACGCTACCGTTCCTACGCGGACTGAATCGGCGCCTGTCTTCAGGACGCCCTCGACCACAACCGGCTTGGCAGGATTCGACATGGGTTTGCTCCTGGGAGGAAAAGTTGCCCAACACTTCTCATGATAGGGTGTTGGGCAACTTTTGTCCAGTACGGCTGGCCCAATCAGCATTTTTGGCGCCTTGTTCGCTGTTCCGGCGTCTCGAATTCATCCGATCTCCTGATTCACGCCGCGCCCAGAATCTACTATCCTTTCGATAACAAAGGGCGCTTCGGTCCCTATACCCAACCATTCCACAAGGAGGAAAGTCATGAAGAACAAACTTCTGTCCATTATTGTCTTGCTTGTCATCGCGTCGATGATACTGACGGCATGCGGGGGTAGCCCCGCTGCACCGGCGGCGACAACGGCGCCCGAACAGGCGCAAGCGCCGGCTGCGACTGAGGCCCCGGCTTCAGCCGCGCCCGTCACCCTAAGCATCCTCACCTCGCCGAACCCAAACGATTCCGTGCTGACGGACGCGCTCATGGCGGCCTACACAGCCGAGCACCCGAACGTCACCTTCGAAGTGGAGACGCTGGCCGCCACCTCGGACACGGACAATCTCATCCGCACGCGCCTCGCTTCGGGCGAGATGAACGACATCTTCTACTACAACTCCGGTTCGCTGCTGAAAGCCATGAACCCGGCCAACACCCTGGTGGACCTTTCCCAAGAGCCGTTCATGGCCGACATCGCCGACTCCTTCAAGCCGACGGTCAGCCAGGGCGATGGCATCTTCGGTGTGCCGGCCGGCTTCGTGAGTGCAATGGGCATACTCTACAACAAGAGGGTCTATGAGAATCTGGGACTGAGCGTGCCCATGACGTGGGCGGAGTTCGAGGCCAACAACGAGAAGATCAAGGCGGCTGGCCTTGTTCCCGTGGCCCAGACATACGGCGACCCGTGGAGCTCGCAGATCCTGATGCTCGGCGACTACTGCAATATCGAGCAGGCCAACCCGAACTTCGCGGACGACTATACCAACAACAAGGCGAAATTCGCCACGACCCCTGCTGCCCTGGCCGGCTTCACCTACCTGCAGGAGGGCTTCGAGAAGGGCTGGTGGCCGGCAGATTTCACCACGCTGAAGTTCGACGCCGGGCTGAAGATGCTGGTCGACGGCCAGGCGGCCCACTTCCCGATGGTCACGCAGATCCTGCCGGTCATCGCCGGCAACTGGCCTGACAAGCTGAACGATATCGGCTTCTTCGCCCAACCCGGTACTGACGCCGCCAAGAACATCCTCACCGTCGGCATGCCCCTGGCCTTCTATATCCCGAAGACGAGCAAGAACATCGAGGAGGCCAAGAAGTTCCTGGCTTTCGTTGCTTCGACAGCCGGCGCCGACGCCATCACGGCGAAAACTCAACCCGCAGGGCCTTATCTCATCAAGGGCGCGACCCTGCCGGCGACCGTTCCCCCGGTCGTGCAGGACATGAACGCCTATATCAACGCCGGCAAGGCGTGTCCGGCGCTCGAGTTCCTGTCACCGGTCAAGGGACCTACCCTGCCGCAGATCACCGTCTCGGTGGGTTCGGGACAGATGACGGCAGAAGAGGGCGCGGCCGCCTATGACAAGGATGTAGAGAAACAGGCGCAGCAGCTCGGTCTGCCCGGCTGGTAATCGTCTGTAGAGATTCTTCTGGATGGTCAATCCCTGAGGACCGGGAGCGCCCTGCTTGCGGTCCTCAGGCCCCTCTTTCACGATCAGGACAAAGAGGTTTCCATGAAAAACACGTCACCGGCCAGGACCTTAGCGGTGAGGCAACGCAGTCGGGTTGAGAATACCTCACAGCCGGCCACTGTGATGTCGATGTACCCGTACTGGTTCTACCTGCCCGCCCTGCTGATCTTTGGGTTGTTCTTTCTCGTGCCATCCCTGATGGCCTTCTACTACAGCTTGACGCGCTGGACCCTGTTCGAATCCCAGTTCATCGGTCTGAAGAATTACTCCACATTCCTGCAAGACCCGCAACTCAAGCTGGCGCTGCGCAACACCGTCATCTACGCCCTGCTGACGAGTGGGTTCAAGACCATCATCGCCCTGCCCGTTGCTGCCCTGCTGACATCCCGGATCAAATTCAAGGGTTTCTTTCGCAGCGTCGTTTTCTTCCCCGTGTTGGTGAGCACCGTCGCAGTCGGGGCCACCTTCTCCACACTGATGCAGCCCTCCACCGGGCTGATCAACCAGTTCCTGAGCCTATTCGGCGTCCCCAAGATCGAGTGGTTGGGCAACCCGCAGCTCGCGATCTACTCGGTCGCCCTCGTCGATATCTGGAAAGGGATCGGCATCGCCATCGTGATCCTGATGGCCGGGATTCAGTCGATCCCGACCGAGTATTTCGATGCGGCCAAACTCGAAGGGGGCGCATGGGTGGCGTTTCGCCACGTGATCCTGCCGCTGAGTCGCAACGCCGCCTTCACTGTGATTCTGCTCTCGCTTATTTCCGGGCTGCGCTCGTTCGACCTGATCTGGACGCTAACCCAGGGCGGTCCCGGCTTCGCCTCAGATGTGCTCACGTCAGTCGTCCTCAAGCAGTACCAGGCCGGCTTCTACGGGCTGTCGGCAGCCGGGAATGTGCTGATCTTCCTGTTCGTCACGATCATCGCCTTTCCGCTGATGCGGTTCTTCACTCGTTTGGAGATCGAAACATGAAAACCCGGCGACTTTTCAATGACTATTGGCTTGACCTTGTGGGCCTGCTGATCGTTGGCTTGATCTTCATCGTCCCGTTCGTGTTCATCCTCTTGACCGCCTCCAAAACGTCCGGCGAGGCCGCGCTCCTGGAATTCAGCCTGCCCACCAGGTTCCAGCTAGTCGAGAACATCACCCAGGTCATGACCTTTGCCAACAACCGTATGCTCCTGGCGCTGGCGAACAGCGCCCTGCTGACGGTGAGTTCGGTCACGGGCATTGTGCTCGTCGCTGCGCTCGTGGCTTACGTGATGCAGCGGCGCAATGACCGGATCGCAGCAGGCGTCACCCTGATCCTGTTCATGGGGCTGGTGCTGCCGCCGGCCGTGGCAACGACGGTCTTCTTTCTGCAGAAGATCGGCGTGTATAAGACGATATTCAGCCTGGTCATGATTGAGATAGCGTTGGCCATGCCCTTTGCGGTCGTGATCTTGCGCGCTTTCATCGGCTCGATCCCCAGGGAAATCGATGAAGCCGCCATCATGGACGGCGCTTCGCCGCTGCGTTTGTTCTTCTCGATCATCCTGCCGCTCCTGCGTCCGGCGCTCGTGACGATCATCGTCACTTCTTCGATCGCGGTCTACAATGACTTCGCCAATCCGCTTTACTTCCTCCCCGGCGCTCGCAACGTGACCGCGCAGTTGACGATGTTCAGTTACATGGGCCAGTTTGGCACCCAGTGGAACCTGGTCTTTGCTAACGTTGCCGTGCTCACGATCCTGCCGTTCATCATGTTCATGATCTTCCAACGGCAGATCGTCTCTGGCATGACCTCTGGCGCAGTGAAAGGCTAACCCCGTGATTACGCAGACGATCGAACTGTACGAGCAACGCCCCGATGTCACCCTGACCACCTACGTCTGGTCAGACTCACCCATACTTCTCGATGGCCGGAAGCGCCCGGCCATCCTGATCTGTCCTGGCGGCGCCTATCTGGCCTGTTCCGACCGCGAGGCCGAGCCGGTGGCGCTGCGCTTTGCCGCCATGGGCTACCACGCCTTCGTCCTCCGCTATTCCACGTATAGCGCCGGTGCACCGGGGTTTCTACCCCTGACGCGGGCTGTGCGTGACCTGCCCGTAAACCCCCACAGCGTGCATCCAGCGCCGGTTCGCGATATCGCCAAAGCATTCCTGACCATCCGCGCCCACGCGGACGAGTGGCGGGTGGACATGGACAAAGTCGCCCTCTGTGGCTTTTCGGCGGGGGCCCACAACTGCGCCATGTACGCGACCCACTGGCATGACCCACTCATCTATCGGCACTTTGGCCTGGAGCCTGCTGCCTTCAAACCCGCCGCTGCCATCTTGGGCTATGGTATCTTCGACTACCATCTGATGTTTGGCGAGATCACGGATCCCTTCGCTCAGGCGATGTCAGAGGCCGCGAGCATCTCGTTCTTCGGCACGAAGTCGCCGACGAACGAGATGCTGGATGCGGCCAGTCCGGCGCTCCTCGTGACCCAAAACACGCCCCCCACCTTCCTCTGGACCACCTCGGCGGATGAGCTGGTGCCAGCGGAGAACACCACCCGGATGGCGCTGGCGCTGGCGCACAACGGGGTGCCGTTCGAAGTCCATATCTTCGAGCAGGGACAGCATGGACTGGGCCTGGCCGACCAGGCATCCAGCGGCTCGCTGCTGGAGATCAACGCCGACGCCGAGAAGTGGATCGGCCTCGCCGATGCCTGGCTCAAGAAACGTTTTGCCTTGCCGCTGCCCCCCAAACCGACCTTTTTACTGGAGAGCGAAGCCCATGACTCTTGACATTCCATTCCTGATCGACGAGATGACCCTCGAAGAAAAGGCAACCCTCTGCACCGGCGCCAGCGCCTGGTCAACCACGGCGGTGGAACGCCTGGGTATGCCCGCAATGATCGTATCGGACGGACCGCACGGCGTGCGCCGCATGGCCGACCTGCATTCGATCGCGGGGGCGCCAAGTTTGCCTGCGACCTGCTTTCCGAGCGGGGCTGCCTCGGCTTCCACCTGGGATGCGGAACTCATCTGCCGCATGGGGGTGGCGCTGGGCCAAGAAGGCCGCGCCTTGAATGTGGATGTGCTACTTGGGCCTGGCGTCAACATCAAGCGTTCCCCGCTGGGCGGCCGCAACTTCGAATTCTTCTCCGAAGATCCCTATCTGGCGGGTGAACTGGCCGCCAGCCTCATCGATGGGATTCAGTCCACCGGTGTCGGCGCCGCGCTCAAGCATTTCGCTGTCAACAGCCAGGAGTACCAGCGTTTCAGCATCAGCGCCGAACTCGACGAGCGGACGCTACGGGAAATCTATCTGTCCGCCTTCGAGAAGGCCGTCAAACAGGCCCAACCCTGGATAGTTATGTGCTCGTACAACAAGGTGAACGGCGTCTATGCCTCCGAACACCACCGGCTCCTGACCGAGATCCTGCGGGATGAATGGGGCTTCGCCGGCGCCGTCGTCTCAGACTGGGGCGCGGTTCGGAACCGCGTCGCCGCACTGAAGGCCGGGCTGGACTTGGAGATGCCCGGCCCACAGGATCGCCGTGTCAAAGCCGTTGCCGAAGCCGTGCGGTCGGGCGACCTGGATTCAACGCTTCTCGACGCCTCCGTGCGCCGCATCTTGCAGACCGTTGCCAAAGCGCAGGCCACCCCAAAGGGCGGGGACTTCGATGCGGATGCCCATCATGAGCTGGCGCGCCGCGTGGCTGCCGAGGGCATGGTGCTGCTGAAGAACGACGGCATCCTGCCGCTCAAAGGGCAGCAGCAGATCGCGGTGATTGGGCGTTCGGCAGTGGATGCCCATTATCAAGGCGGCGGCAGTTCCCATGTCAACCCGACCAGGGTGGTGGCGCCTTTCGATGAACTACCGGCGCGTGCGCCAACGGCCCGCTTCACCTATGCCGAGGGCTATCCGGTCGATGACTCATTCCGGCAGGAATTGATCGATCAGGCGGTGGCTGCCGCGCAGGCTGCGGATGTGGCGTTGCTGTTTGTGGCTCTGCCCGCCTTCAAGGAGTCCGAGGGTTACGACCGCCAGGATCTCGACCTGACCGACCACCAGGTGGCGTTGATCCAGGCGGTGAGCCGCGCCCAGCCGCACACGGTGGTCATCCTGAACAACGGTGCGCCCATCGCCATGAACGATTGGATCGATGGCGTGGCTGCGGTTCTGGAAGCCTGGATGATGGGGCAGGCCGGCGGCGCCGCCGTGGCAGACATAGTGTTCGGCCTCGCCAACCCCTGTGGCAAGCTGGCAGAGACCTTCCCCCTCCGGCTCAGCGACACGCCGGCCTTCATCAACTGGCCGGGAGAGAACGGCGCCGTGCGCTACGGAGAAGGGTTGTTCGTGGGGTACCGCTACTACGACGTCAGAAAACTCCCCGTCCTGTTCCCCTTCGGCTTTGGGTTGAGCTATACCACCTTCGCGTACAGCAACCCCAGGGTGTCGGCGCCAAGATTCCAAGACCGTGATGGGCTGACGTTAACGGTGGATGTCACCAACACCGGCGCCTGCGCGGGAAAAGAAGTCGTCCAGGTCTACGTCCATGACCAGAAGTGCACGCTAGCGCGGCCCGAAAAGGAGTTGAAAGCGTTCGCCAAGGTGGAACTTCAGCCTGGTGAGACAAAGTCGGTCGTCCTCAAACTGGATTTCCGCGCCTTCGCCTTCTACCATCCAGAGCACCGGCAGTGGGTCACGGAGGATGGCGAGTTCGATCTGCTGATCGGCGCCTCTGCCGCGGACATCCGCTGCCGCGTGCCTGTGACGCTCGTATCCACCCTGGCTTTGCCCTGTATCCTGGACACGGAATCGACCCTGCGCGAATGGCTGGCCGACCCGCGCGGCCGCCAGGTGCTCAGCCCGCTTTACGGCCAGATCGAGACGCAAGCGCGCAGAGCATTTGGTGGGGGCAATGGCAGATCAGAGGCGACAAACCACAGTGTGATTGGCCTGGACATCATGGAATCGATGCTTGACATCCCCCTGACCAGTGTGCTGATGTTCCAGCAAAGCGCACTGACGCTGCCGGCGGAGGAGATTGTCGCCGGGCTGCTGCGTCAGGTTCATAGTATGGAGTCACAATGACCACTCCCCTTGCCGACGATCGCACAGCTGTGAGCGCCGCCGACTTTCCCGGCATTCGGTGGCACGGAAACTGGATCTGGTGCGATCCACCGCCTTCGCCCAACGCCGAGATGATCATCAGCGCCCCGGCCGGGGCGCTCCCCGAAGCGCACGCCCTGTTTCGCAAGCAGTTCACGCTGGCAGAGGCGCCCGAACGCGCCCCTGCACGTGTCACGGCTGATTCGCGCTATCTGCTCTACTGCAACGGGCAGGAGGTCTATCGCGGCCCAATCCGCAGCCAACCCCGACGCATGGTCTATGATCTGTTCGATCTGGCGCCGTATCTGAAGGCCGGCGAGAATATCCTCGCCATCTATGTGAAATACTACGGCAGCGCCAACGCGTTTTGGATGCCAGCGCCGGGCGGCTTCGGCGCCATCCACGGCCCGCAACTGGTCTTCGAGGCGAACCTGGGCCAGGCCTGGCTCGTCACCGATGCCACCTGGAAGGCGCACAAGAGCACCGCCTGGGCAGAGGACTGGCGCGGCGGCAAAAAGCTGAGCATCTTGCACGATATCGTCCCCCTCGAAGTATTCGATGCGCGCCAGTTCCCGGCGGGCTGGGAACGGCCGGGATTCGATGACAGCGCCTGGGGCAACGCCTTTGTCATCTCCGGCGCCAGCTTTACCGGGCCGATCCCGCCCCAGCCGCCCACTAATCCGTACGGGCCGCTGCACCCGCGCCCCATTGCCAGGCTCAGCCGCGAGCGGCGCGATCCGGTGTCCGTGGCCCTCCAAATGCTGCGCGGTCGGGTGGATCTGGCCGAAGGCGACCCGGTCAGGAGACTCGACGCCTCCTTCCAGCTTGAGACCAGTGGGGCGCCGCAGCTGGGGGACCTTCCCACGAGCGTGACCCTGGGCCAGGACGCCAGCGCCCGCATCACGCTCGACTTGGGCCGGATCGTCATCGGCCAGGTGGCGTTTACGCTCCAGGCCCCGGCCGGCGCCATACTGGATTTCTCATATACCGAGGCACCGCTGGATCCGTCCAAAGGCTTCCGCTTCAGCGACATGCACTCGGGCACGCGCTATTACGCGCGCGGCGTGGATGACGTTTTCCGCACCTATGACGCGCTGGGCTTCCGCTATGCCAACATCCTGGTGCATGGCGCGACCGGCGAGGTCGCCCTCACCGACTTTGCCATTCAAGAAGAAATCTACCCCTGGCAGCCTGGCCCGGCGTTCCGCTGTGCGGACGAGGAGTTGAACCGCATCTTCGCAGCCGGCATCCGCACGGTAAACCTCAACGCCCGCGACGCCTTCACCGACTGCCCGACCCGCGAGCAGCAGGCCTGGGTGGGCGACAGCGTGGTGCACCAGATGGTGAGCCTGGCGACGAACACCGACTGGCGTCTGGCCTGGCACTACCTGACCTTGTCGGATTCGCCGCGCTCTGACGGCATTCTGCCCCCGACCGTGTCCGGGCTGGTCGAGACGCTCAACGACATCACGATCCCGGACTGGTCGCTGCACTGGGTGCACGGGGTGTACAACCTGTATCGTTTCAGTGGCGACCGCGAGAAGGTCCTGGCATTCATGCCCAGCATGGCGCGCGTGTTGCGCTGGTTTGCACCCTTCCAGAACGAGCACGGCGTGCTGGAGCATATGATCGAATGGGCGCTGATCGACTGGTCAGCGGTTTCGGTGGACGGCGAGTCGGCGATCTACACGGCCATCTGGGCGCGCGGGCTGGCTGAGTTTGCCGAAATGGCAGCGTGGATGGGGGAGCATGCCAGCCGCGCCTGGGCCGAGAATCTCCACGCCAGAGCCAAAGCCGGCTTTGAGATGTTCTGGGATGAGGTGCGCGGCTCGTATGTCGATCACGTCGTCGAGGGCGAGCGCAGGCCCGAGATGAGCCAATTGGCCGGCGCCCTGGCGATCGTGTCCGGGTTGGCGCCGCGCGATCGCTGGCCGGCCATCCTGCGGGCGATCACCGACAGAGACCGCCTGGTGATTCGCACCTGGATGCAAGAAGCCGAAAACGCGGATAGCCCTGTGATCAACCAGGGCCGCTACACCTGGGATGTGCAGCGGCAGATCGTGCGGGCCGAACCGTTTATGAGCTATGTGGTGCACGACGCCATCGCCGCAGCCGGCCAGGCGGATTTGCTCGTCGACCTCTACCGCGACTGGAGCCGGTTCCTGCAGAACGGTTACGACACCATCGGCGAAGACTGGACACACGGTTCCCACGCCCACGGCTGGAGTTGCACGCCCACGAGGGACCTGATCTTCTACACCCTGGGCGTGACGCCGGCGGAACCAGGCTACGCCACCGCGCGCATCGCGCCACGCCTCGGCGGACTGGCGTGGATCGAGGCAAGTGTGCCCACCCCGCACGGCCTGATCTGGGTGCGCGCGGAACCGGGCCAGGTTGAGTTCGACTCCCCGGCGCCGGTGCTCGTCGAACTGCCTGGTCGGAACCCTGAACGTCTGCCCGCGGGCCGACATAGGGTGAGTTGAGCGATGAGGGTGCGGAGATTGATGAACGGCAAACGGCTTGTCATGGTCGGCCTCCTGGTTGCGACCGCACTGATGGCTGCGGCTTGCGCCCGTGGCGCGCCAACTACAGGTGCGCCTGCCGCCATCGAAACGCAGGCCACAGCGCCGGCGACAACTGCGGCGCCGGCCGCTACGGAATTGACGACCGCAACGCCGGCTGCACCCGCGCCTCCGGTAACGATGACCGCAACGCCTGCCGCGACGAAGGCAACCCCGACCACCCGGCCTGCAAGCCCGACGGCGGTCGACACAGCGACGGCGAAGCCTGAACGCCAGGCTACGACCGGGACCACGCGCATACGGTTGATCATCGGCAACACCGTGCTGACCGGACAATTGTGGGATAGTGCCACGGCGCGCGACCTGATCGCCCAACTCGCGCTGACACTGACCTTCAGCGACTATAGCGGCCAAGAGAAACTCGCGCCCCTGCCCCGGAAGCTGTCAATGGACGGCGTGCCAACGGGCGCCGATCCGCTCCCTCGCGACATCGGCTACTATGCCCCAGCGGGCGTCGTCGTTTTCTACTATAGCGATGTCGGCTACTTCAACGGCATCGTAAGAATCGGCCAGTTCGACGGCAGCCTAGACGCCATCACGAGCCAGACCGGCGACTTCGCTGTGAGGATCGAGCTTGCGAACTAACCGCCGTCATACCTCCGGGTCGTCAGGCAAGTTCTCGTATCCAGTAGCTCGCCACATGATGCCTAACACAATAGCCAGTAAAGGACGTGCAGGTTCCCGGTGAGGAATACTTCTTCTCACACGTCCACCTGCACAGCGGCTCCGCGCCAGTGTGCCGCAATTTACCCATGCTGATTGACCTCGCAAATTGACAACCGCCCGCCAGTATGCTAGACTCCTGATATATCAGAGATATGTCAGGGATTTTGGTTCCTGGCATACACCAAGACGAAGCCCGGTGCAAGTCCGGCGCTGTCCCGCAACTGTGAGGCCGAGAGCCAACGACCGGCCAAGCCAGACCGCCTTCATACATCCGGCACAATGATGTGCACCTCCGCGGAGAGGGAGCCACCGTCCTCAGGACTGGCTCCCTCTCTTCTTTTTTGGACGAGGATTGGCCTATGCAAGCGCCGCCCACCGTTCCTTTTCGCCGTCTTTCCGACCATCGCTGCAGCCGCATCTATGCCGCCTGCCTGCAAGTGTTGGAGCGCACGGGCGTGCTCATGTACGAGCCGGAGGCAGTGACGATTTTGAGGCAGGCCGGGGCGCAGGTGGATGGCAATCGCGTCCGCATCCCCGCCCGGCTGGTGGAATGGGCGCGCTCGACGGCGCCGAAATCCCTGACCTTGTATGATCGCCAGGGCCGGCCGGCCATGCCCATCGCCGGCCGGGTCAGCTTCTTCGGGCCGGGGTCGGACTGCCTGCACATCATCGACCATCGCACGGGCCAGCGACGGGAGACGGTGTTGCAGGATGTGGTCGAGGGGATGATCGTGGCCGACGCTCTGCCCAACATCGACTTCGTCATGTGCATGTTTCTGCCCCACGATGTCGATCAGGTTGCCGCCGACCGCTATCAGATGGCGGCGATGCTGCAGAACACGACCAAACCCATTGTCTTCGTCACCACCGAGTTTAGCGGCTGCCGGGATGCGGTGGCCATGGCCGAGGCAGTGGCCGGCGGGGTGGAGGCCCTGCGAGAGAGGCCGTTCACCGTTTGTTATGTCAATGTCACCACCGGGCTGGTGCACAATCAGGAGGCGCTGCAGAAGCTGCTGTACCTGGCGAAAAAGGGCCTGCCGTTCACCTATGTGCCCTCGGCCCAGGGCGGGATGACGGCGCCGGTGACGCTGGCCGGGGGATTGACGGTGAAGATGGCCGGGGCCATGGCGGGATTGGTGCTCTCACAACTGGTGCGCGAAGGGACGCCGTTCATCATGCCCGGTTGGAGCGCCGGCGCCCTGGACATGCGCACCACCGTCCTGCCCTACGCCGACCCCGACAAGCGCGTGCTCGGCCCCGACTTCGGCCACTGGTTCGGGCTGCCCATGTTCGCCCTGGCCGGCTGCTCCGACGCGAAGGCTGTCGATCAGCAGGCGGCCATCGAAGCGGCGCTGACTCTGATGACCGACGCTCTGGCCGGCGCGCACATCGTCCACGACCTGGGCTATCTCGAATCAGGACTCACCGGCTCGCTGGCCCAGCTTGTCATCTGCGATGAGATTCTGAACTGGATCGCCCACCTGCTGCGCCCGGTCGAGGTGAGCGACGAGACCCTGGCCCTCGACCTGATCGACGCCATCGGCCCCGAAGGGCATTTTCTCGAAAGCGACCACACCTACGAGCATTTTCGCGAGCACTGGTATCCCGACCTGATCGAACGCGACAACTATGAAAACTGGTGGGCGGCGGGGGGCAGGACGCTGGCCGAGCGCGCCGCCGAACGCGTCGAGAGCATCCTGGCTGAACACCAGGCGCCATCGCTCCCCCCGGACGTTCTTGCTCGACTTCAGGACATTGTCGCCGAAGCGTGTTTCAATCACGAATGACACGAATGGACGAATGACACGAATTTTTCTTTCTATCATCTAATAATTCGTAAAATTCGTCCAATTCGTAGCAAAAATTCCTCTTGAGGCAAAAATGACAGCCAATCTCACAACTATTCTCTCCTCTCCCACCCAAACTGTCGAGATCAATCGCGCGCTCCCCACCGTCGTCATCGGCGAGCGCATCAATCCCACCGGGCGCAAGCAAGTCCTGGAGGCGCTGCAACGGGGCGACTTCGACCTCATCCGCAAAGACGCGCTCGATCAGGTGGCGGCCGGGGCGACGGTGCTGGATGTCAATGCCGGTGTGCCGGGCGCAGATGAGCCGGCCCTGATCCAGCAGCTCATCCGCACCGTGATGGACGCGACCGATGTGCCGCTGTGCATCGATACCGCCGACCCCGAAGCCCTGGCCGCGGCCCTGGCGCTGTACCCCGGCAAGGCGCTGGTGAACTCGTGCAACGGCGAGGACCGCTCGCTCAAGGCGGTGCTGCCACTGGTGAAGGAGCACGGCGCCGCCGTCATCGCCCTCTGCATGGACGACGACGGCATCCCCGAAGCAGCCGAGGGCCGATTGCGGGTGGGGTCGAAGATCATCGAGCGGGCGGCGAAGATGGGCATCCCGCTCGAAAATGTGGTCGTCGATCCGCTGGCCCTGACCATGGGCGCCGACAGCAACGCCGGCCGCGTGGCCCTGGACGCCATTGGCCTGCTGGTGAAGGAGTTCGGGGTCAACATCACGATGGGGGCCAGCAATATCTCCTTCGGCATGCCCGACCGCAAGTACATCAACTCGACCTTTATCGCCATGGCCATCCACGCCGGCATGACCTGTCCGATCACCAACCCGCTCGTGCCCGAAGTCAACCTCGCCATCCTTGCCGCCGACCTGGCCATGGGGCGGGATGAGTATGGGATGCGATGGATTCAGGCATTTCGCGCCAGACAGGGGTGATGGAGATTGGAGATTGGAGATTGGTTATTGGTTATTGGTTATTATGCGCCGATCTTCAATCTCTAATCCCTAATCTCTAATCTCCAATAACCAATCCCTAATAACCAATAACCACCCAAAAGGAGCAAACTATGAGTGAAGTTCTTTCTGAACTTTCCGCCGCTGTGATTGGCGGTAAGTTCGATGAAGCGCATGATCTCACGCAGCAGGCGCTGGATGAGGGCATCGATGCGCAGACCGTGTTGAACCAGGGCCTGATGCCAGGCATGGATTATGTCGGCGTCGAGTTCAAGGCCGGGCGCATGTTCGTGCCCGAGGTGTTGCGCTCGGCCCGGGCCATGCAGTCGGGCATGGACCTCCTGAAGCCGCTGCTGGCCGCAGCCGGGGCGAGCATGAAGGGCAAGGTCGTGTTGGGCACGGTCAAGGGCGACCTGCACGACATCGGCAAGAACCTGGTGGCGATGATGTGCGAGGGCGCCGGGTTCGAGGTCAAGGACCTGGGCAGGAATGTCGAGCCGGAGGCTTTCGTGGCCGAGGTGAAAGCGTTCGGCCCAGATGTGCTGGGCATGTCGGCGCTGCTCACGACCACGATGCGCTCGATGGAGCACACCATCCGGGCGCTGGACGAAGCGGGCGTGCGCGACCGGGTGAAGGTCATGGTCGGCGGCGCGCCCGTCAACCAGGCTTTCGCCGACAAGATCGGCGCCGATGGCTACGCCGCCAATGCCGTGGCTGCCGCCGAAATGGCGAAGCGATTTGTAGAAGGGAAGTAGTTATTAGTGATTGGTAATTGGTAATTGGCATATCGTCAATTGCCAATAACCAATTACTAATTACCAAGAACGGAGTTATCCATGCGAACGAACTACACAGTCAATTCCGGGGTTCGCTTCGAGATGCTCTCGCAAGACCAATTGCAGGAGCTTTTCGATGGCGTGCTCCATGTTCTGCAACACACCGGGCTGGATGTCTATCACGATGAGGCGCGCGACATCCTGGCCCAGGCCGGCGCCAGGGTCGATGGCATCCGTGTCCGTATCCCGGCCTATGTGGTGAAACGGGCGCTGAGCCTGGCCCCGCGCAGCTTCACCCTCTTCGCCCGCGACGGCAACCCCAAGCACGACATCCACATTGGCCCCGGCCGCGCTCACTTCGGCCCCGGCCCCACCCCGCCCAACTTCCGCGACATCGAAACGCTGGAACGGCGGCCCTTTGTCAAGGCCGACGCCGAGATCGTGGCCACGGTCTGCGATGCGCTCGACAACATCGACTTCTGCGAATCGCTGGGCACGGTCAGCGACGTGCACCCCGACCTGGCCGCCACCTACGAGTTCGCCGCCATGTTCCCCCGCACCTCCAAGCCGATCGTGGCCTGGAGCTATGGCAAGGACGACGCCGAAGACATCCACAAGATCGCCATCGCCGAGGCCGGCGGACAGGCGGCGTTCGAGCGACGGCCCAATTACGTGCACTATTGTGAACCGCTGTCGCCGCTGGTCAGCACCTTCGAGGCCATGGACAAGCTCATCTTCTCGGCCCGACGCGGCGTCCCCGCCATCTTCACACCCTGTCCGCTGGCTGGCGGCACCGGCCCGGTCACAGGCGCCGGTCTGATTATTCAGGCGACGGCGGAATCGTGGATGGGGCTGGTGGTGGCGCAGGCCATCCGGCCGGGGTTGCCGTTCTTCATGGGCGGCGTGCTCTCGGTGCTGGATATGAGCGCCATGGTCCTGGCCTACGGCGCGCCGGAGCTTTCGCTGTTCATGGCCGGGATCACTGAGCTGGCGCACTTCGCCGGGCTGCCGCTCTGGCAGACGGGCGGCTGCACCGACTCGAAGACGCTCGACGAGCAGGCGTCGCTCGAAGGCTCGCTCTCGGTCTTCTTCTCGGCCCTGAGCGGCGGCGACCTCTGCCACGATGTCGGCTACACCGAGGGCGGCTTGACCGGCTCGATTTTCCAGACGGTGATGATGGACGAAGCCATCGGCTACGCCCGGCGCATCACCCGCGGCATCGAGGTCAACGAAGACACCCTGGCGGTCGATGTCATCCACGAGGTCGGCCCGAACGGTCACTATCTCTACCATCCGCACACCCACCGCCACTACAAGACCGAGTTCTACTATCCCAAGCTGGTCGACCGGCACAACTTCGAGGAGTGGCAGGATTGGGGTGGCACGCGCATGCGCGACCGGGTGATCGAGCACACGCGCGAGCTGGCAGCCACGCATCAGCCCTCGCCGATCAAACCGGAGACTGAGCTGGCAATCCAGGATGTGCTCGCCGCCGCCGAAGCGCGCGTGAGGGCAGAGAATTGATCTCTCACGAATGACACGAATGAACGAATGAGACGAATAATTCTGAAAAAATCCGTGAAATTCGTATATTCGTGAAATTCGTGACAAGAAGCCAGCAACTCAGTACAACTCTTGCGTGACTGATCCATCACGAATGACACAAATGAACGAATGAGACGGATAATTTTGAAAAAATTCGTGAAAATTCGTAGATTCGTGAAACTCGTGAGAGAAAAAGCAGTGACCTAGTAACAGCTTCTGCATGAAGGAGTATCGATTATGATTACAGCTTACGAACAACTTTCGACCATCGTCCTCAAAGGGCAGGTGGACAAAGCGGCCCTGCTCGTCCGTTCGGCGCTCGGCCAGGGCCTGGCCCCCAAAGACATCCTCGACAACGGCCTGATCGTGGGCATGAACGAGGTGGGCGCCCGTTTCAAGCGCGGGGACATGTTCGTGCCCGAGGTGCTGATGGCGGCCAAGACCATGCAGGCGGGGATGGAAGTCCTGCGCCCCTTGCTGGCAGCCGCGGGCACGAAGATGGCAGGCAAGATCGTCATGGGCACGGTCAAGGGCGATCTGCACGACATCGGCAAGAATCTCGTGGCGATGATGTGCGAGGGAGCCGGGTTCGAGGTCATCGACCTGGGCTTCAATGTCCCGCCCGAAGCGATCATCGACGCCGTCAAGAAACACCAGCCCGACATTGTTGGCATGTCCGCCCTGCTCACCACCACCATGCGGGCCATGGGCCACACGATCAAGGCTCTAGAAGAGGCCGGCCTGCGCGATAGCGTCAAAGTCATGGTCGGCGGCGCACCCGTGGATGCCGCCTTTGCCGAACGCATCGGCGCCGATGGCTATGGCTCCAATGCCGTGGCCGGGGCCGAGACGGCGAAGCGATTCATGGGGATGGCGTGAAACGTGAGGCGTGATGCGTGAAACGTGAGGCGTGAGAAGTCGCCGAGCGGACCACGAGACCTGCCACTTGCCACTTGCCACTTGCCACCTGCCACCCCCATGCCCCCCTCTCTCCCCATCGTCATCCTTGCCTGCCAGGTGATGCAGAGCATGTTCGAGAAACTGCTGCCGGCCGGTCTGGCGCAGCAGGTCACGTACATGGACTACGGCCTGCATCGCGTCCCCGGCAAGATGACCTGGACGTTGCAAGACGCCATCGATGCCATCGAGCGGCCCAGCCTGATCGTGCTGGGCTACGGGCTGTGCGGCAACGGGCTGCACGGCATCCACGCTGGCCCGCACACCCTGCTCATCCCCCGCGCCGATGACTGCATCGCCATCTTGCTCGGTTCGCGCGAGCGCTATTACCACGAATTCGAGGCTGTCCCCGGCACGTACTACCTGAGCAAAGGCTGGCTGGAATCGGGCAGCCATCCGCTGAAGGAATACCACGAGTACATCGAAAAGTACGGGCCGGACGATGCCGAGTGGCTGATGGACACGCAGTATCAACACTATGAGCGCCTGGCGTTGGTGGCGCACAGCCCCGAAGACCTGGAAGCCTATCGCTCGCAGGCCCAGGCCGTAGCCGAGTTCTGCCAGCGCTGGGGCATGCGCTACGAGGAAATCCTCGGCTCCGACCGTTTCGTGCGCAGCCTGGTGGAGACCGCAGCCGACCTGACGAAGATTAGCAGCGATTTCGTTCTCATCCCGCCCGGTGGTGAAATCCGCCAGGAGATGTTTCTCAGGAAGTAGGGAGTTATCCCCATGCACGTAAACAAAACCAACTACCGCATCAACGCCACCCCTCGCCTGCAAGTTCTCAGCGAGGATCAAATCGAAGCCATCTACTTCGCTGCCCTGCGCGTGCTGCACGAGACGGGCGTGCGTGTCTACGAGCCGGAGGGCGTCGAGCTGGCCTATTCCGGCGGGGCCATCATCGAAGGGAGGACATCGGACAGCAGCCTGGTCAAGATCCCGCCCTGGATGGTGGACAAGGCCCGCGCCACCCTCCCGCGCAAAGTCACGGTCGTCGGGCCAGACCGCAAATACCGGATGGAGTTGTTCAAGAACCAGATCTACTTCGGCGCCGGCTCCGACACCCCGTTCACGCTCGATCCCTACACCGGCGAGCGGCGGCGGGCGACCTACAACGATGTCAAGAACCTCGCCCGTATCGCCCAGGCCATGCCCAATATCGACTTCCACATGTCGTTGGGCATCACCCAGGATACCGCCGTCGGCACCTACGACCGCTGGCAGTACCTGGCCATGCTCGAAGGCACCAGCAAGCCGATCAACATCACCGCCGTCGATTTGGAAGGGCTGCGCGACCAGCTCGAGATGGCCTACATCCGGCTGGGCGGCAAAGCCGAATGGGATAAAGGCCCGGCCTTTTCGCTGTACATCGAGCCGGTCTCACCCCTCAGCCACTCGCAAGAAGTCGTGCAGAAGCTGCTGTTCGCCACTGACCACAACATCCCCTTCGTCTACACGCCCTGCCCGCTGGCCGGCGCCACCGCCCCCACCACCCTGGCCGGATTGCTCGTCCAGGCCCTGACCGAGAGCCTGTTCGGCATCGTCCTCAGCCAGTTGCGCAAACCAGGCGCCTCGCTCATCATCGGCGGCCTCATGTCCAACATGGACATGCTCACCACCGTCTACTGCTATGGCTCGCCCGAAATGGCCTTGCTCAGCGCTGGCTACACCGACATCACCAAGTGGCTGGGCGTGCCCGAATACGAAACCGCCGGCTGCTCCGACGCCAAGTTATTCGACGAGCAGGCGGCCATGGAAGCGGCCATGAACATCGCCACCTCCGCCCTCATCGGCGGCAACATGATCCACGACGTGGGCTACATCGAGCAAGGCCTGACCAGCAGCCCAGAGATGATGGTGGCCTCGAACGAGATCATTGACATGGTCAAGCGCATCCTGCGCGGCATCCCCGTCACCGACGAGACCAAAGCCCTGGACGTGATGAATGACGTGGGCCCAGGCGGCCATTTCCTCGAGCATGACCACACCTACAACCGCTTCAAGACCGAAATCTGGCGCCCGGACTTGATCGACCGCTCCGGCTGGGAAGACTGGAACCTGATGGGGGCCAAGACCTTCGGCGAGCGCGTCCATGACCGGGTGATCGAGATCCTGGAAACCGAGACCGAGCCGCTGCTGGACGAGGCCATGTACAAGGAACTGCGCCACATCTGCGAACTGGCCGACGCCCGGCATCGGGATGAAGAGTTGGATGTGAAGATGTTTGTATGAAGGAAGTAGGGAGTAGGAAGTAAGGAGTAAGGAGTAGGAAGTATGGAGAGCTTGTCGAATTTCCAGCAGTTGGATACGTGGAAGCAGGCGCATCAGCTTGTACTTGCCATCTATCGCGCGACCCGAAGTCATCCTGCCGACGAGCGTTTCGGTCTCGTTCAACAGATGCGCCGCGCCGCGGTGTCCGTCCCGGCCAATGTAGCTGAAGGCTTCAAGCGCCAAGGCATCCAGGACAAGCTACGCTTCTACAACATCTCCGAAGGCTCTTTGGAAGAATTGAAGTACTACCTGATCCTCTCGAGAGACTTGGAATACACCTCGGCCGAGCTTGACATTCAATTGACGGAGCAGGCCGAACTCGTTGGCCGCCTGCTCAACGGCCTCATTGCCAGCACCGAGCGCCGCCGCTAACCCTCCCTACTCCTTACTCCCTACTCCCTACTCCCTACTCCCTACTCCCTACTCCTTACTCCATGCCTTCTCTGGTCCTCGGCATCGACACCGGCGGCACCTTCACCGATGGTGTGCTGCTGGATTACGACTCGCGCACGGTGCTGGCCGCGCACAAAAGCCTGACCACCCGATACGACTTCGCGGCTGGGATCGAAAACGTCATCGCCGGCATCCGCATCGCAGACCCGGCGGCGATCAAGATGGTCTCGATCAGCACCACGCTAGCCACCAACGCCATTGCCGAGGGCAAGGGCAAGCGGGTGGCGCTGTTTTTGATCGGCTACGACCCTGAACTGATCGCCAATTTCCGGCTGGCCGGGCGCTTCGCCACGCCGCATTTCTTCTACTTTCAGGGCGGGCACGACCTCTATGGCCGCGAACAGGCGCCGCTCGATCTGGCCGGCATCCTGGGCAAGATCGGCGAGATTCGGGATCAGGTGGACGCCCTCGCCATCTCCGGCTACTTCAGCCCGCTCAATCCTGAGCACGAAAACCGGGCCTATCAGGCTGTGGCCGGGGCCTGCGACCTGCCCATCGTCCTCGGCCACCAGCTTTCCACCAAACTCGGCTCGGTCGAGCGGGCGACCACCGCCGCCCTCAACGCTTCCCTGCTGGCCGTCCTGCAAGACTTCGTCGTGGCGGTGCGCCGGGCGATGGCCCGCCGCCGCATCGACGCCCCGCTGATGGTGGTGCGCGGGGACGGCACGCTGATGAGCGATGAGTTCGCCGCCCGCACCCCGGTCGAGACCATCCACTCCGGCCCGGCTGCCAGCGCCATCGGCGGGCGCTTCCTCACCGGCCTCGACGACGCCCTCGTCATCGACATCGGCGGCACCACCACCGATCTGGCTTTGCTTCAGGCCGGACAGGTGACGGTGAACGAGGAGGGCGCTTCGGTGGGCAGCTACAAGACGGCGGTCAAGGCCGCCAACCTGCTGTCCATCGGCCTCGGCGGCGACAGCCACATCACCCTCAACCGCGAGCGCGAGCTGGCCATCGGCCCGGAGCGGGTGACGCCGCTGGCCTATCTGGCGACGCAGTCGGCCGAGGTGAAGAACCGGCTGAAAGGGCTGAGCCGGGCCGGTTGGGTGCAGGCCACGCCCGAGGCGCTGGAATTCTGGTTCCTGCTACGCGAGCCGCCCCCCAGCCCGCCTGCCAGCCCGCGCAGCTTCCTCACCCCGCACGAACAAGCCCTGGTTTCGCTCCTGCGCTCCGGCCCGCAGCCGCTGACCGAGATCCTCAAACGACTGAAGGTCCTGCATGTCTCGCAACTGGATGCCCGCAATCTTTTGCGGCAGGAGATTATCGGCAAGGCCGGGCTGACCCCCACCGACCTGCTGCACAGCGACGGCCGTTTCGCACCCTGGGATGCCGATGCCGCCGCCGCTGCTCTTCAAGCCTTCGCCCGGCTGGTGGGGCGGGATCAGGCCGAACTGCGGGCGCAGGCCTGGGTCAGGATGACCGGCATCATCGCCCAGGCCATCGTGAGCTTCCTCACCGGCCGCCAACTCCCGCCGCCCAGCCTGCCCAAAGACGCCGACCTGGGCCGCTGGTTCTTCTCCAACAGTCTGCGCGGCAGGCACCCCATCCTTGAAACCAGCTTCCGCCTGCGCTGCCCGATCATCGGCATCGGCGCCCCGGCGGGCATCCTTTTGCCGGATGTGGCGGCTGTCTTCCACACCGACCTGGTGCTGCCGCGGCATTTCGAGGTGGCGAATGCGGTCGGGGCCATCGCCGGCAGCGTGGTCGTGAACGAGGAAATCCTGGTCTATCCCCGGCTTTCGCAAGAGGGACTGGAGGTGCTGGGCTATTTCGCGCAGACGGATGGCGAACGCCAGGTCTTCGCCGGCGCCGACGATGCTCTGAGCTACGCCCGCCGCCTGGCTCAGGAGCGCGCCCTGGCCGCCGCCCAGCGTTCGGGCGCCGACAACCCGCAGGTTGCGGTCGAGGAAGTGAGCGACGGGCTGGATAGCTATCGCGTTCGTGCGCGGGCCGTTGGCAATCCTCGGTTGTCGCGATAATTCGTAGACCGGGAGAGTGGGAGATTGGGAGACCGGGAGGGTGGGAGGGTGGTGGTCTCGTTGGAAAACAGTTTCGACCCGGTGTGAAATTGCCAGCCACCGCCAGGGCAGGGGCGCGCCTTGAATTCCCTGATTGATATGGTGGATGGGATACAGACTCGCTCATCGATGGCTAGTAGTCTTGTCCGACTCAACTGGCGAGCGCGTTGACGGCCAGAAGATGAGTTTCGCCAGCAGGAGCGACGGCGCCGCCGAGATCTATGCGTTAGGCCACTGGCGGCGCCGCCGATCGTCGAAAGCGAAGCCCGGCGGCCCCCCTGGTTCCAGCCATTGCCACCCAAGAGCCGATCACATCATCGATTCGAGATTGAAAAGGAGTATCTCGTGCAAACCAAAACTCAGGGATTTATGTCACACCTGGCTCGCCAGCGGAACGGCCGGCAGTCTGGGCGATATTTGTCAATCGTGCTGGCGCTCATGTTGCTTTTGGGAAGTGTACAGCTAACCAGCGCCGCGCCCACAGGCAGCGCCGTGTACCAGGCAACCAACAACAATTGCACAACGAATGTCGCCGAAGCCGCCAAGTACACGCTGGTCTATCGGCTAGATATCAATGTCAATAGCAACTACGGCAACGGCCAGGTGCCCTATGCCGTGGACAACTCGGCCACGATCGGCGGTTATAGCCGCGTAGCCTATTGTCTCGAACTCGATGGGCAGTGGTTATGGGTCTCGATGGATGACTTCACCAACGATGTCGTGGCCCACACCGGCGTCCCGGTGGTGAGCCTCAACCCCAATGGGTTCCAGCAAACGGTCGCCAACATGAATGTCTACAGCAATCGCGCCAACATTGTTCAGGGCTACCGCATCCCCACCGGCAACATTGAGTTCTGGGCGAATTGCTATGATCCCCCATCGCAACCACCGGTTCCCGGCGCATCTGACACCGCGTATGACTTTGGCGACACCAGACGCCCGCTCGACGCTTCCTGCCCAGGCTATGGCTCCATGCAGGTTCATAACTACGGCGCCAGACAAACGGTGCTGGCGTACAATGCCTGGAATAACGCAGCCGTGGATGAAACCGGCATAGGCAACCACGGTTCCGCCCACACCGACTGGACCTTCTCGCAGAGCGCCAGTGTTTACACGACGCGACGGCTGTGGGTGTATGTGGCGCAAGACGTTATCACCACTGTAGCGGGTAACGGCTCGGCGGGTTTCAGCGGCGATGGCAGGCCAGCCACCAGCGCCGGTTTGCGAAACCCCTACGCTGTGGGGGTCGATGGCGCCGGCAACGTCTTCATTGCTGACTCCGACAACCAGCGTATCCGCAAGGTGAGCGCGAATGGCGTCATCACGACGGTGGCAGGCAACGGCGCGGCGGGTTTCAGCGGCGACGGCGGGCCGGCCACCAGCGCCAGCATGAGCTTGCCCTACTCGGTGAAGGTGAATAGCGCCGGCGACCTCTTCTTCGTTGACCAGGGCAACCAGCGCATCCGCAAGGTGGATGCAAACGGAACTATCACCACCGTGGCGGGCGACGGTGCGCAGGGGTTCAGCGGCGATGGCGGGCCGGCCACCAGCGCCAAGTTGAACACTCCCGTTGACGTGGCGGTGGATGGCGCCGGCAACCTCTTCATTGCCGACTACAATAACGGTCGCATCCGCAAGGTGGACACCAACGACATCATCACGACGGTGGCGGGCAACGGCGGTCGCGGCTTCAGCGGCGACGGCGGGCCGGCCACCAGCGCCAGCTTGAACCTGCCCTATGGGGTAGCAGTGGATGGCGCCGGCAACCTCTTCATCGCTGACTCCAGCAACCATCGCCTCCGCAAGGTGGACACCAACGGCATCATCACGACGGTGGCGGGCAACGGCACGGCGGGTTTCAGCGGCGATGGCGGGCCGGCCACCAGCGCCAAGTTGAACGAACCCGACAGCATCGTGGTGGATGGCGCCGGCAACCTCTTCTTCGTGGACTATTCCAACCAGCGTATCCGCAAGGTGGGCGCCAATGGCGTCATCACGACGGTGGCGGGCAATGGCACGGCGGCTTTCAGCGGCGATGGCGGGCCGGCCACCAGCGCCAGCTTGCGGAATGCCGAAGGTGTGGCGGTGGATAGCGCCGGCAACCTCTTTATCGCCGACCAAGCCAACTCGCGCATCCGTAGGGTGGGGCCCCTCCCCGCGCCGCCGCTCATGCTGTACCTGCCGCTGCTGACGCGATGAAACGAAGTTGACCCCGTTATCGAGACCACGAAGTGAGGAAAAGTGATGCCGGATTGGGGGTTTCGTCAGTGTTCACCGTAGAGGTGCGACACACTTCGCGAGCGTAAGTGATTCGGGTTTCAGTCCTGAAGTCGCTCAAAGTGCGTCGCACCTGCACTGATACGGGGTTTCTAGCGCAAACCGGCAATTTGTGCTACAAATCCCTCCATGCTCAACCTTCCCCGCAGCGACGGCAACCAACCAGCCGTCGCCCCGGCCCCCTCTGACAGCACCGCTTGCAACTGGCGCCATGCCGGCGCCGTGGCGCTTTCGTCCGCAGGCGCCGCATGAACGATGTGAAAGGCACAGCGGACAGCCGCACGGGGTCGCTGCTGATGGTGGTCGGTGCAGCAGGTCTGTGGGCCAGTTCGGGGCTTTGGATCAGTATGGCGTTGGCTCGCAGCGGCATCTCGCCGGCGGCGCTGGCGTTTTGGCGGGATGCGGCCACTTTCGCCGTGCTCTTGACCGGCCTGGCAGTGTGGCGGCCCGGATTGCTGCGCGTGCAACGCCGTGATCTACCGGCCCTGGCGGGGATGGGCGTGTTCAGCATCGGCATCTTCCACGTCTTGTGGAACCTGAGCGTGCTGGCCGATGGCATCGCCCTTGCCACCGTCCTGCAATACCTTTCCACCGTGCTCGTGCCCCTGGCAGCCTGGGTGCTCTGGCGCGAGCCTCTGACCCGGCGCCTGGTCATCGCCGGCGCCCTCGCCCTGGCCGGGATCCTGCTCATGGCGGGGTTGAGCGGGGCCGAAGCGAGCGGTACTGTACAATTGACGACGCAAGGCATCCTCATTGGCATTGTCTCCGCTTGTGGCTACGGTTCGATGAGTCTATTCGGCAAATCGCTCACCGGTCGCTACAATCCGTGGACGGTCTTGACCTATGCCTTCGGTTTTGGCGCCTTCACGTTGCTGATCTGGCAGTTGGCCGCGGGCGGGCCGACGCCCCTGCCCCGGCCCGCCTGGCCGCCCTTTGCCGCCCTTGTTTTTCTCCCCACCGTCAGCGGCTTTGGGCTATACACCATCGCCTTGCGCCGGCTGCGGGCAGGCGTGGCTGCCATTGCCGCCGCCACCGAAATGCTATTCGCCGCCATACTTGCCTACGCCTTCGCCGGCGAGCGTCTGGGCCTCGGGCAAATCGCCGGCGCCCTCCTCATCGTCGGCGGTGTCGTCTTGCTGGCGATGGCAGGCAATACACGCGTGCGGTCGCACAACGCCATCCTGGGACGAAGACCCTGGCCTCGCCCTCACGCCCTCCGCCGCCAGCCAGACTGACCCCCTCCCACCTCTCCCTACTCCCTACTCCCTCCTCCCTACTCCCTCCTCCCTCCTCCCCATGATCCTCCAAGCCTACCAAACCCCTACCGCCTTCAAACATGGCCTGGGCGCCCTGTCGCGCCTGGCCGACGAAGCCAAAGCCCTCGGCCTCAAGCGGCCCCTGTTCGTCACCGACAAGGGCCTGGTCGCCACCGGCATGGTGGATGAAGCCCTCAACGTCCTCAAAGCCGGCGGCGTCGATTTCGTCCGTTTCGACGAAGTCATCCCCAACCCACCCGTGGCCCTGGTCGATCACGGCGCGGCCATCTATCGGCAGGAGGGGTGCGACGGCATGATCGGCTTTGGCGGCGGCAGCTCGATGGATGCGGCCAAGGCCATCGGCGTGGTCGCAAGGCACGGCGGCTCGGCCCTGGCCTATGAATGGGCCGACCCCAACCCCGTCGCCCGCCCCATCCCGCCCCTCATCGCCGTCCCCACCACCGCCGGCACCGGCTCCGAGGCCACCCTCTGGGCTGTGATCACCGACCCGGAGCGGCATATCAAGTTCAACATCGGCGGCACGCCCAACATCGCCGCCACCGTCGCCCTCATCGATCCCTTGCTCACCCTGAACCTGCCGGGGCATGTGACCGCCGGCACCGGCATGGATGCCCTGGCCCACGCCGTCGAGTGCTACACCATGGCCTATGCCCAGCCTTTTACCGACGCCGTGGCCCTGCTGGCGATGGAGTACGTGGGCCAGTACTTGCGCGTGGCCTTTGCCCAGGGTCACAACCAGGAAGCGCGCTACAAGATGAGCATGGCCGCCATGTTGGGCGGGCTGGCCTACGGCACCGACAGCGCCGGCGCTGCCCACGCCATGAGCCAGACGGCCGGCGGGGTGGTGGATTGCCCGCACGGCGCCCTCACTGCCCGGCTACTGGGGCCGGTGATGGAGTACAACTACCTGGGCGAGCCGCAGCGCTTTGCCCGCATGGCGCAGGCGTTGGGCGAGGACACGCGCGGTCTGAGCGTGTGGCAGGCGGCAGAGAAGGCGGTCGAGGCCGTCTACCGCCTGACCGAGGATGTAGAAATCCCCACCCTGCAGCAGCTTGGCTTCACAGAAAACCAGATTCCACTCCTGGCCGAAATCGCCGCCAAAGACCCGCAGACCATCGGCAACCCGCGCGATGTGAATTACAACGGTTATGTAAAAATTTACAGGCGGGCGTTCGAGTTGGGGAGATGAACACAACTATTCCATCAAGATGTACTCATCTCTTGGTGGAACCGTATCTGCTCCTCAAGCGACGGTATTCAGCGACCAGCGTCGAATCATCTAAAGCCTGCTCGAACTGACGCAACCAACCTTCGACATAGGAATGGTCAAGCGCGTTAGCCTGGCGTCGAATCACGCCCGCCACATCTTCGTGATCACGTGCTCGCGTGGAGATCATTTTGTAGATAACGAGGTCTTCAGGGCTGCACACCCGGATCATGACGCCAGGCTGAATCTCGACATCGCGTCCACGCTCAATAGCCGACACATCATAAGGTGTGTCGGCCAGTAACAAATCCAACCGGGCGCCAAGCGAATCTTGCACGAAAACCATCGCCTGTCGGCGAAGCGTCTCGCCCGGATGTGTTGATAGCGGGCTGTAATCGGCGCCAAGAACAATCAGGAGTTGTTCGGCGTCTTCCCGACCCAACAAGACTTTGAGGTCGGCATCACGAGTCACCCGCGGCTCGCCCCACGCGCCCACGGCAATGCCACCGATCACGATCGAAGCGATGCCGGCTTCACTCAGCCGTTGCTGCAGAAGCCTGGTCGAGAGGAAGGGGTTGTCCATGTTGCTTTTGATACTCCGCCAGTCTCTGCAGGCGGGCCTGGAGTTCGGCCAGAGATGCATGCCGGTCGGCGGCGAAGATGGATGCCGTTTGCTGCAATTGCCACTCGAAAGCGCGCTGAAGGGCCAGCCACTGTTGCAGGCCTTCCTGCACTGTCAGCGCCCGCAGACGGCGCGTTTCCTCGGTCTCGAGGTCGTTGTCAACCTCCCAGACCTGGCGGAGCCGGCGCAGCGAGAGCAGAGATTCGTTCATGGGGCTATTCAAACACAACGGTATTGTACACGCTCTGCCCATGTTCGTGCACAATCAAAACCAAACCCGGCCCGCCACTTCGGCCCGCCACTTCGGCCCGCCCCTGTGTGGACGGCCTGGGTCTGTGATAGAATCCCGCTGCATCGGTGCACCAACCACGCTTGCTGTTCCCCCCCGCCTTCGCTGCCGGCAAGACCGGCGGGGTGAGGGCGAGAACCCGACATCAGCCTCTCAACGACGACAGGGCCTTCTCTATGCCAAACGGTTATCACGGCGCCATCCTCCATGTCGATCTCACCCACGAACGGGTGTGGATCGAGCATCCCGACGATGCCTTCTACCGCACCTACATGGGCGGCAGTAATTTTGGACTCTACTACGTCCTCCGCCACACCCCGCCCGGGGCCGACCCGCTCGGCCCCGACAACGTCCTGACGATGATGACCAGCCCGCTCACCGGTCTGCCGTTTTCGGGCCAGAGCCGGGCAGCGGTCAACGCCAAATCACCGCTCACCGGCGCCATCGGCGACTCGCAAGCGGGCGGCTTCTTCCCGGTCGAGCTGAAGGCAACCGGCTGCGATGGCCTGGTGGTGTACGGCAAGGCTGCTCGCCCCGTCTATCTATGGCTACACGAAGACAAGGCCGAAATCAGAGAGGCAGGTGGGCTGTGGGGCAAGGGCACGGCCGAGACCGAAGCGATGATCCGGGCGGAACTGGGCGACGACAAGATCGAGGTCGCCTGCATCGGCCCGGCCGGCGAAAACCTGGTGCGCTTCGCCGCCATCATCAACATGGCCAACCGGGCCTGGGGGCGCACGGGCATGGGCGCGGTGATGGGGTCGAAGAACCTGAAGGCCATTGCCGTGCGCGGCCGCCATCGCCTCAAGTCCGCCGACGCCAAGACGATCAAGCGCATTGCCGGGATGGGCGCTAAAGCCATGGCCGAGGATGCGAACGCCGACATCTGGTTCACCGGCGTCCTGGGTACGGCCAGCGTCGTCCTGCCGCAGAACACGGTGGGCGGGCTGCCGACGCGCAACTACACGTGCGGCGAGTTCGAGGGCGCCGACCCCATCTCCGGCGAACGCATGGCCGATACCATCCTCAAAGACCGGGACACCTGCTATGCCTGTGTGGTGCGCTGCAAACGAGTGGTCGAAGTGGAAGACGAGCGCGGCTTTCGGGTGGACAAGAAGCAGGGCGGGCCGGAGTACGAGACCCTCTCCACCTTCGGCTCCTACTGCGGCGTGGACGATCTCAACGCCATCGCCCTGGCCAACGCCTACTGCAACGATTTGGGTCTCGACACCATCTCCTGCGGCGCCACCCTGGCCTGGGCGATGGAGTGCTACGAGGCCGAGCTGCTCTCGCCCGACCAGACCGATGGCCTCGACCTGCGTTTTGGCAACGGCCTGGCCATGGCCGAGGCCGTCAGGCGGCTGGCCCATCGGCAGGGTCGCCTGGGCAACCTGCTGGCCGAGGGGTCGGCGCGGGCAGCGAAGCAATTGGGACCGGAAGCTGAGCGCCGCGTGGTTGCCGTCAAGGGCAGCGAACTGCCGGCTCACATGCCCCAGGTCAAGCGCAGCCTGGCCCTGATCTATGCCGTCCATCCCTTCGGGGCCGACCACCAGTCGAGTGAGCACGACCCCTATTACGAGCCGGGCGCGGCGCCGCTCTATCTCGACCGTCTGGCCGCCGTGGGGCTGACCCATCCCGTGCTCTCGGACGACCTGGGCGATGAAAAGGTGCGCTTCGCCCTGACCACGCAGACCATCTACAGCCTGCTGGACGTGCTGTGTTTGTGCCAGTTCGACTGGGGGCCGTCCTGGCAGCTTTATGGCAGCGAACTGATCCCCGAATTGGTGCAGGCCGCCACCGGCTGGGACGTGAGCCTGGACGAACTGATGGCGGTGGGGGCGCGGCGGCTGAATCTGCTGCGCGCTTTCAACGCCCGCGAAGGCTTCACCCGCGCCGATGACAGGCTCCCGCCACGCTTGTTCGAGCCGCTGGTAGGGGGGCTGACGGGCGGAATGGCCCTCTCGCAGGCCGAGCTTGAACGTGCGCTCGATTCGTACTATGCTATGGCCGGCTGGGATGTTGCCAGCGGCCAGCCCAGGCCCCAAAGGTTGCAGGAACTGGGATTGGGCTGGACTGAGGGTATCCCCGAATTCGCCTGATCCACCCCCGTTGTCCAAAGGAAACAGCCATGAACGATGCCTCGTTGCACTCAGCGCCGTCCACCAAGATCGCCTGTCACGGCCTGTGGAAAATCTTCGGCCCTTCGCCTGACAAAGTCAAAGCCCAGTTGGATCCAGCCTGGACGAAGAACGATGTCCTGGACAAGACCGGACACGTACTGGCGGTCAAGAATGTCGATTTCGAGGTCCGACAGGGCGAAACCTTCGTGGTCATGGGGCTGTCGGGGAGCGGCAAATCCACCCTTGTGCGCTGCCTCACCCGGCTGATCGAGCCGACCACCGGCCAATTACTCATCGACGGCCACGATTTCCTCAGGGTGGATGACAAACAACTGCGCGAGATGCGGCGGCGGCAGATCAGCATGGTCTTCCAGAACTTCGGCCTCTTCCCGCACCGCAAAGTGATCGACAACGTGGCCTACGGGCTGGAAATCCAGGGGGTGGAGAAGATGGCCCGGCGCAAACGGGCGCGCGAGGTGATCGAGATCGTCGGGCTGGCGGGATGGGAGGAACGCTATCCGGGCGAGCTGAGCGGGGGGATGAAACAGCGCGTGGGTCTGGCGAGGGCGCTGGCCGTGGACCCGGAAATCCTCTTCTTCGACGAGCCGTTCAGCGCCCTCGACCCGCTCATCCGCCGCGAGATGCAGGACGAACTGATCCGCCTGCAAGCGGTGATGCACAAAACGATCGTCTTCATCACCCACGACTTCCTGGAAGCGATCAAGCTCGGCAACCACATCGCCATCATGAAGGACGGCGAGATCATGCAGCAGGGCACGGCCCAGGAGGTGGTGCTGCACCCGGCCAACGACTATGTGCGCGATTTCACCGAGGAGGTGCCCCGCTCGCACGTCGTCACGGCGCGGGCGATCATGGCCGCTCCCGACCCCGCCGATAGGCCCGAAACCTACCCTGTGGCCCCGCCCGACGCCACCCTGCACGATCTGGTGAGCCTGGCCGCCGCTCGCGACGCCCGCATCGCCATTTGCGCAGCCGACGGCGCCTTGTTGGGCATCGTCGTCCGCAGCACCCTGATGCGGGCTTTGGCCGGGCTGGAGGTAAGCGTCCCATGAGCGAACAGGCTTCGGCCCTCACCCTGCCCCGACCCCGCCCCGGCTTGCTCGCCCTGCTCCGCCGCTACCGCCTGGCCGTGATCGGCGTCTTCCTGCTGGCCCTCCTTTTGGCCCTGCGCTGGTCGCCCTGGCAGACCACCACCTTCCCCGAGGCCTGGAACCTGGGCCTGCGCGCCCCTCTCGACGGATTCCGTTCCTGGGTCATCGGCCACCAGAGCACGCATTGGTTGTTCGTCTACTTCTTCGACCCGCTCAGCGCCGGCATCGACTGGGGCATCCGCGGGGTCGAGAACATCTTCCTTTGGCTGCCCTGGCCGCTGACCATCCTGCTTTTCACGCTGCTCGGCTACAAGCTGGGCGGGACGAAGCTGGCCATCCTGGCGGCGGTCTGTCTGTTGGTGATGGGGCTGCTGGGACTGTGGGTCGAAAGTATGCAAACCCTGGCCCTGATGGTGATCTCGGTGCTGATCTCGCTCATCGTCGGCGTCCCCCTCGGCATCCTCTCGGCCCGCAACACCCGCCTGGAAGCGAGCCTGCGCCCGGTGCTGGATGCGATGCAGACCATGCCGGCCTTCGTCTATCTGATCCCGGTCCTGCTCTTCTTCGGCATCGGTCGCGTCCCGGCCGTGATCGCCACCGTCATCTACGCCCTGCCGCCCGCCATCCGCCTCACCGCCGCCGGCATCCGCCAGGTGCCTGCCGAGACGGTCGAGGCAGCCACTTCGTTCGGCTCGACCGAGCGCCAGAAGTTGACCAAAGTACAGCTGCCGCTGGCCTTGCCCAGCATCTTGGCCGGGGTCAACCAGACGATCATGATGGCGTTGGGCATCGTCGTCATCGCCGCCCTGGTGGGCGCGGGCGGGCTGGGCCGCGAGGTGCTGAACGGTCTGCAACGCTTGCAGGTGGGGCAGGCGTTCGAGGCCGGGCTGGCCATCGTCTTTCTGGCCGTGCTGCTCGACCGCCTCAGCGCCGCCCTGGTGACGTATCGCCAAGACTATCTGAAGGGCCGCCCGACCCAGCCCCAGCGCCCACCGGCCTGGCAGACCCGGCTCCCGGCCTTCCTGCAACGCTACGGTTTCCTGCTGCTCTTGGGTGGGCTGTTCGTCGGCATCCTCTTGCTCAACCAGTTCGTGCTCGATGTGCAGAGCTTCCCCGAAGGCTTGCGCGTCTCGTTGCGGGCGCCGGTGGATGCGGGCGTGACCTGGATGCGCGACAACCTGTACGAGATCGGCGACACGGGCCTGGGCGCCGGGCCGATGAGCGATTTCATCACCCTGTATCTGTTGTCGCCCCTGCGCAACCTGTTCGAAAAATGGCTGCCGTGGCCGCTTGTGATCGCCCTCGTGGGCGTGGCCGCCGGGCTGATCGGCGGCTGGCGGCTGGGGCTGCTGTCGGCGGTGGGGATGTTGACTCTGGGGCTGCTGAGCATGTGGCCGCAGAGCATGGATACGCTCAGCCAGACGGTGGTGGCGGTGCTGCTTTCGGTGGCCATTGCCGTGCCGTTGGGCATCCTGGCCGCCAAGCGCCCGCGTGTGGATGTGGCAATGCGCCCGTTCCTCGATTTCCTGCAAACGATCCCGCCCTTCGTCTATCTGGTGCCGGTGATCATGCTGTTCAATGTCGGGCGTGTGCCGGGGATCATCGCCTCGGTGCTCTATGCCCTGCCCCCGGCCATCCGCCTGACCACACTGGGCATCCGCCAGGTCAGCCCCGAAGCGATCGAGGCAGCCACGGCCTTTGGCTCCACCCCCCGGCAGATGCTGTTCAAGGTGGAGCTGCCGCTGGCCAAGCCGACGATTATGCTGGGCGTCAACCAGGCGGTGATGATGGTGTTGTCGATGGTGATCATCGCCGGGCTGGTGGGCGGGGCCGGGCTGGGGCTGGAATCGGTCATCGGCCTGGCCAAGAACGAGACCGGGCGGGGGGTGGAGGCCGGGATTGCCATCGTCATCCTGGCCATGATCCTCGACCGGATGACGCAGGGGCTGGCGAAGTCGAAGCAGTGAGGCTGGGTGGGAGGACGCGGGTTTCAGGTTGATCGATCCGCGAAGGGCGCGAAGAAACGCGAAGAATATGGTTCCCTTCGCGTTTCTTCGCGCCCAATCCGCCCATCCCAGCAATCCGCCCACACTCAGCGCGAAGAACACGATTCCCTTTGCGTTTCTTCGCGCCCAATCCGCCCATCCCAGCAATCCGCCCACACTCAGCGCGAAGAATACGATTCCCTTTGCGTTTCTTCGCGCCCAATCCGCCCATCCCAGCAATCCGCCCACACTCAGCACGAAGAATACGATTCCCTTCGCGTTTCTTCGCGGCCAATCCGCCCATCCCAGCAATCCGCCCACACTCAGCGCGAAGAATACGATTCCCTTTGCGTTTCTTCGCGCCCAATCCGCCCATCCCAGCAATCCGCCCACACTCAGCGCGAAGAACACGATTCCCTTCGCGTTTCTTCGCGCCCAATCCGCCCATCCCAGCAATCCGCCCACACTCAGCGCGAAGAACACGATTCCCTTCGCGTTTCTTCGCGCCCTTCGCGGATCACCCCCGGCGCGGGTCGAGCGCATCGCGCAGGCTATCGGCCAGCACGAACAGCGCCAACATGGTCAGGGCGATGGCCAGGCCGGGGAAGAGAGCGATGTGCGGGGCGCTGCGCAGGGTCGTGAAGCCATCGCTGAGCATCAGGCCCCAGCTGGGCGCGGGCGGCAGCAAGCCCAGGCCCAGGAAGCTGAGCCCGGCCTCAGCCAGGATGGCGGCGGGGATGCCCAACGAGACGGCGATCAGAAGGATGCCGGTCAGGTTGGGAAGGAGGTGTCGCCAGACAATGCGCCAATCGGAAGCGCCCAGACAGCGGGCGGCGGTGACGAACTCGGTTTGCCGCAATTGCAGGACCTGCCCGCGCACCAGACGCGCCAGACTGGCCCAGGCGGTGATCGTCAGCGCCAGCAACAGGGTTCCCAGGCCCCGCCCCAGGAAAGCCATCAACATGATCAAGAACAGCAGTGTGGGAAAGGCATAGAAGACATCGGCCGTTCGCATGATGGCGGCGTCGATGCGACCGCCGTAATAGCCCGCTGCGCAGCCGGCGACGACGCCGACGAGCAGCACCGGTATCTGGCTGAACAAGCCCACCGCCAGCGAGATGCGGGCGCCGTAGATCAGCCGGCTGAGGATGTCCCGCCCCTGTTTGTCGGTCCCCAACCAATGCGCGGCGCTCGGCGGCTGGCGGATGTGGGCGAAATCGACCGCAAGCGGGTTATGGGGCGCCAACACAGGCGCGAGCAGGGCCACAGTGACGAGGATGAACAGGAAAAGCAGGGCCGGCCAACTCGTAGTAACGACTTTGGCCGTCCTCGTAGCAACGCCTTTGGCCGTCCTCGTAGTAACGACTTTGGCCGTCCTCGTAGTAACGACTTCAGTCGTTCTTTTGAGCGAAGAACGACTGAAGTCGTTACTACGAGCGGGATGACGGGTCATGGAGCCGGATCCGCGGGTCGAGCAAACCGTAGGCCAGATCGACCGCCAGGTTGAGCAGGATGATCAGCCCGCCCGACAGCACGGCCCCGGCCATGATCAGGGGATAGTCGCGGTCGGCGGCAGCGTAGACAAAGGTTGCGCCCAGACCGGGGATGTTGAACATGGTCTCGACGAAGAACGAACCGACCAGCAGCGCCGCCGCCAGCGGCCCGGCCAGGGTAAGGACAGGCAGGAGGGCATTTTTGAGCACATGCCGGCCAATGACCTGGCGAGAGTGCAGGCCCTTGGCCCGGGCCGTGCGCACATAGTCGGCGCTAAGTGTCTCGAGGACGGCGGCGCGGGTGAAGCGGATGACGACGGCCAACGGCCCCAGGGCCAGCACACAGGCCGGGAGCAGGAGCCGAGCGAGGCCGCCCCAACCGATGAGCGGCAGGACGTGCAAACGCACTGCAAACAAGAGCATGGTCAGCGTGGCCAGCACATAGACCGGCGTGGCCGCGCCTACAACTGCCACCGCCCGGCTGAAACGATCCAGGCGCGACCGACGCCGGACGGCCGCACCTACCCCCAGCGGGATGCCCAACCCCAGCGCCAGCACCAGGGCGATGAGGCCGATCTGCACGGTCGGCGGCCAAGCGCGGCGCAGCACGGCCAGCACGGTTTCGTTGCGATAGGTGTAGGAAATGCCGAAATCGCCTTGCAGCAAGCGGCCCAGCCAGCTGAGGTATTGCACGGGCAGCGGCCGGTCGAGGCCGTAGAGTTGCCGATAGCGGTCGCGCATCTCCGGCGGCACGCGCACAGCCACGTCTGGGTCATCCAGGCCAAACGGGCTGCCGGGCGCGGCCTGGGCGATGGCGAAGGTCAGCACCGTGATCAACACCAGGGTGAGCAGAGACTGGCGCAGGCGGGAGAAGAGGTAGGGCATGGGGGGGAAGGGGGCAGGGGGCAGGGGGCAGGGGGCGTCAGTCGTTGATTGTTGACTGTTGATTGTTGATTGTTGACTGTTCGCTCAGGCCGCGAGGCGGACGCGGCGGAAGGAGGGGGCGCCCATGCCGTTGATGATCAGGCCCTGCACGGCGGGGTTGATCAATCGATGGCGGACGGGATGGTAGAGCGGGATGATGGCGGGGTCGTCGAGGATGAGGATTTGCTCGCACTGCCGGTACAGATCGGCCCGCCGCGCCGGATCCATCGCGCGGGCAGCTTGCTGCACCAGGGCGTCGAAAGCCGGATTGCTGTAGATCAGTTCGGGCGCTTTTTGCCAGAGGTCGGCCTGGGGCGGCGGCGTGGTATAGAGCACGGTCATGAAGTTGTGGGGGTCGGGATAGTCGGCGCCCCAAAGCTGGCGGTAGAAGTGCGGACGCAGGGGGCGTTGCAGGCGCCAGGCCTGGCGAGCACCGGCCTCGGTGGGGGCCAGCTCGGTGCGCACGCCCAGGTGCTCCAGCAGCATGGCCTGCAATGCCTCGAACAGGGTCTGATAGGTTTCGTTCTGGTCGTATTGCCAGTAGATCAGGGGCATCTCCTTGCCGCCCGGATAACCGGCCGCCGCCAGCAGCGCCCGCGCCTGCTCAGGGTCAAAGGCCAACTCGCGCCCGATCTGGTCGTCGTGGCCGAGCAGATTGGGCGGCAGGAACTGGTAGGCGGGTTGGCCGATGCCCTGGAGGACTTTTTCGACCAATGTTTCGCGGTCGATGGCCAGGGCGAAGGCATGGCGGACGCGCACGTCGTCGAAGGGCTTGAGCTGAACGCTGAGCCGCAGGTGCATGGTGCTCAGCTCGGGGTTCGATTGCAGCTGCGGGCCGAGCCGAGGGTCGGAACGGATGCGGGCCAGCTCCGCCGGCGGGACCTCGACCATATCCAACTCGCCGGCTTCGTACGCGGCCAGGGCCGTGCTCTCCTGGCGGATCATGTTCACCACCAGCCTATCGACGCCGGGCGGGCCGAGGTGATAGGTGGGATTTGGCTCGAAGACCATCTGCTGTTCCGGCGTCCACTCGACCAGGCGAAAGGGGCCGTCGCCGACAACATTCTGTGGCCGCGTCCAGTCCTGGTCGCCGGCCTGGGCGATGGTTTTCTGCGGCAGGGCCATGAAGCTGGGCAAGGAGGCCAGGTTGAGGAAGTAGGCCGAGGGATTTTCCAACGTGACTTCGAGGGTGAGGTCGTCGAGGGCGCGGATGCCGACGGTCGCGACGTCCTTCTCTTCGCCGGTGTAATAAGCCCGCGCCCCTTTCAGATCAACCAGTTGCCAGTATTGGCCGCCGCAGTAGAGAGCGGGAGCCAGGTTGCGCTTGACCGCCCACTCGAAATCGTGGGCGGTGATGCGGTTGCCGTCGCTCCATGTCGCATCCGGGCGCAGGACGAAGCGCCAAACTGTGCCATCGGCGTCCGGCTGCCAGGAGGCGGCCAGGTCGGGCGTGGGCTGCAAGTGTTCGTCCAGGGCGATGAGGGCGCTGAACATGAGCGAGTTGATGAAGTAGCTGTGGTAGGCGCCGGAACAGCCCGGGTCAGCAGCGGCGCCGACATCGCCCCGATTCAGCGGCATGTTGAGGCGGAGGATGCGGGGGCGGGGCAAGGCGGGCGGGGTCTCGCCTGTGGGCGGGGTCTGGTCTGGAACCGGGATGGGCGGCGCACAGCCGGCAAGAAAGGCGGAGAAGGCGCCGATGGCCGAGAGTCGCAAGAAGTCGCGACGGGTTATGAAGGTTGAAGGCATACGGTCTTCTCCATAAAATGGGAGAGTAGGTCGAACACCAGTCAGGTCTTCGACCGGCGGGTTTCCAGGTCTTGCAGGCGTTGCAAGGCAATGCGCTCAGCAGGGGCGTTGCCATGATATCGGAAGGTGCGCACGGCGTCTTCCAGGATGGCGATGGCTTCTTGCCAGCGTCCGAGTTCGGTCAACGCCCGGCCGATGTTGCTCTGGACGGTGGCGCGCCCGACCTCATCACCATACGATACCACCAACGCCAAGGCCGTTTCGAAGCGCGCCAGTGCTTCTTGCCATTGCTGACGATGGCAGGCGACATGGCCAAGAAAGATGTGCGCTTTCGCCTGGTAGACCGGCAAGCCAGCGGCCACAGCCAGCGCATGGCCCTGCCATAGCCGTTGCTCGGCTTCCGCCAGGCAGTTCAGCGCCGCCAGGGCGCGCGCGGCATCGATGTGGGCGTCGGCCTCTTGCCACTGGCTGCCGATCCGGGCGGCTAAGACCCGCAGTTCTTCAGCATAGGCCAGGGCTTTTTCGGCGGCGCCGGCGTTCAGGTGTGCTTCGGCCAGATTGAGGGCGGCGCGGGCCTGGTGGGCGATGGCGCCATCTGCCCTGGCCCGATGGTAGTTCTCCCCGCTGAGGGCGATGCTTTCATCGAGCCGATGTTGCCGAAAATAGAGCGCACTGAGGGCTTCGCGCAGGGCAAAATGACGGTCGGAGGCAGCAATCGGGTTCATCTTGCCGAACAGAGACCGCAACACCTCTTCCCATTCCTGCCAGTTTCCCCGCCAGGTCATGTGCTCGCTCATGGCTATCGCCAGGTCGATGGCCAGATCGAGCAGGCCATCCTCTTCGGCGCACCACTTCACCACCCTCAGGCCGTGACGCCGGGCGTCGTCCAACCGCTCCATGTCGCGTGAGGGCGCGGCCCAAATGTCCAGCCAGTAGCGAGCGGATCGCTCTTTTCCGGCGACGAAGGCGGGGGCGGCCTCGGCAGGGTGCATGGTCGGGTTCAATCCGCCTGCGGCTGATCGGGCGGTTTTGCCTGGACGAGATCGGAGAGGATGAAGTTTTCGGTCAGGCGGTGGATGCTGTACAGCAGTTGGCCCCGCACCCAGCCGACGTTGAGGAGCGAGAAATCGACCAGCTCCTGGAGGGCCTGGCGGAATTGGCCATCGAGGGCGACGCCGCTGACGGCGGCCAGGTCCTCCCAACGGACGCCGCGGGCATCTAGCAGGGGCATGTGCAACAGCAGGTGCTGGGCAGGGGCGGAGAGGCGATCCCAGGAGTAATGGAAAAGGAAGCGGTAGAAGTCGTGGGCGGCGGGGCGGACGGCGGCGAGATCGTCCAGAATCCGGGCCAGGGGCAGGGCCTGGGCCTGACCGGCCACCAGTTTGATGGCCAGGGGGTTGCCATCTGTGACCTGCACGAGGCGGAGCAAGTCGGCTTCGGGGGCGGCGAGCAGGGCGGGGATGTTGCGCTCCTGGCTGTGGTAGCGCAGGAAGGCAAGGGCGGCGGCCGGCGGCAGCTCGCGCACGGTGAGCGAGGCCACGGGGTCGAAGGCGCTGAGGCGATGGCGGGTGGTGAGCAGGACTTTGCTGGGCCGCGCCAGCCGGTTCAGGCCCTCGGCCAGGGCGTGGAGGTCGGCGGCGGTCTCCAGGTTGTCCACCACCAGCAGGGTGGGGCAGGCGGCGAGGGCCTGGCGCAGGCGCTGCTCTTGGGCGTGTTCGTCCAGGTCAAAGCGGGCGTCCAGGCGCAGGGCCTGGGCGAGATGGTCGAGATAGGCGGTGTAGGTCAGGGCCGGGCGCTCGGGTTCTGCCAGGCGGCCCCAGTCGAAGGTGTGCTGTTGGGCGGTGATCCAGACAAGGCGCTGAAAACAGCCCTCGATCACGGTTCCTTCGGCGGCGGCGAGGGCGAGGGCCGTTTTGCCGATGCCGCCCATGCCATCGACGGCCACCAGCCACGGCCCCACCTCGGCGGCCAGAATAGCCATGAGTCGCGCCAGTTTTTCCTCCACCCCGAAGAGACGCGAGAAGGTGGGAGGCGGGAGAGCGTCGAGAGCCGCGCGCTGGGCTTCCCCAAGCGGTCCGTCCCGCCCGCCCTGTTCCTCGGCCTCGAGGATGAACTGGGCCAGACGCGCTGCCGCCTCGCGCAGGTGTTGGTAGATGGAGCTTTCGGAATAGCCCAGGCTGAGGCTGAGTTGGGCGGACGGCTCATCGTGCAGGTAGTGGCGCCGCAGGAGGTCGGCAGCGCGGTGGTCGCTGGCGGCCAGGTGCTGGAGGGCGTCGTCGAGCACGGCCCGGATGGCGGCGGCCCATCCCCGCGCCGGTTGGCGGCGGTAGGCGGCCTGGACGAGGTGCAAGCGGCGCAGATCGTCCAGGGCGGCCAGGGCCTCGTCGCGGTGGTAGGCGCGCAAGGCGGTCTGGATGCGCTTGCTGAAGGCTTTGCCGGCGCCAATGTCGTCGCAGGCCACTTTCTTTACTTCCTCGACACAAAGTCACAAAGGGCACGAAGAAGACACGAAGTGGTTAAGTTTATCGTCCCTTGGTGTGACCCTCGTGCGCTTGGAGCCTTCGCGTTTCCTTCGCGATAGGTGGGGTTGTGGTAGCCAGAGTTTGTAGAGCGACTTGCAGTTTTCGTGTAGTTTCGGTGTAGTTTTTGGTTGGGAAAGTCAGTTACACTAGGCGTTAGATTGTGAGACTGCTCACGGATAAATTATACGCTCAGGCCCCTGGAAGTCAAATGAGGCAGGACTTCGTACACCCCTTGCACAAGGCTGATGATGTGGTTGGCGCATTGGCAACGACGGCCATGGCGACCGGCCCGCTGGAGAAGGCTGGTCTTGATTTGCCGCAGGGCGCGGGCGCGGCGGCGGGCGCGGGCAAGGATCACCTCAATGAACTCCCACCGCCACCCTCCCTGCTGGCCTCACCAGTGATGATTACGACGTGTACCGCCAGGCGCGCGACCAGGTGGTGGGCTTGGGCAGCCTGGCGGCGCTGCCGCTGGTCGAGCAAGCCCTGGCCCGGCTGGCCGGTCGCTCCAGCCTCTGTTTCCACCGACCTGGCGGCTACCTGGTGCGTTCAGCCGGCGCCAGTGAGCATGCCTATCAGGAGGTCATTCGGCTGGCGGATGCGGGGCAGTTGCTGGCCGACCCCGCGGCCACGCAGCGACTGATTGTCACCGTTGGGCAGCGGTTGAACGGCGAGTTGATGGAGGAACTGGGCCTTCGCGATGCCCGCGCCTTACAAATCTACCAACTGCTCGGCTTGCAGATGCAATTGGCCATCATGGCCGGGTAGGCAGGAAACACGCA
Organism: Caldilineales bacterium; assembly: GCA_019695115.1. Taxonomy (GTDB): domain Bacteria; phylum Chloroflexota; class Anaerolineae; order J102; family J102; genus SSF26. Next base: position 96,022 of record JAIBAP010000009.1, read on the forward strand.
ACGGCAATAGCGACAGGCAAGCAGCTTTCTGCAACCGACAGACCATCAAAGATCCCTGACCGCTTCCATAAAGGCATCCCCCGTCTCATAGATTTCCAGGCCATCGTCAGGGTGCAAGCGTTTGTATTCCTGGTTGGCCTCAACCGCCGCCCACAGCGCCGCATCTTCATCAACATCGAGGCCCACTGCATTGACCTTGTACTCCAGGAATTCGATATAGCGCAACACCTCGGCCAGGTAGTTGTTTGGAAGCTTACGCAGGGCAGCAAGGACAGCGCCCTCGGTAGGAGCGGCGGTCTTGATTTCCTTGCTCATGCGGGCGCTGATGGTCATGGTTGTACTCTCCATCGATCATTTGCCAGAAGTCGGCGTCATCCCTGTCGCAACGGGCGACAAACACCTTTTCAGGGCGACCTCTTGGCAAGCATTCTAGCCATTCGCAAGTTACAAGTCAAGCAGAATTGGCATGAGTTGGCTTTCTCGTTGGTTCGGAACCCGCAAAGCAAACGCCTCTCGCGCTCGTCTGGCTCGCGACAACGTCGGCATCCGCTATCGCGACGTCGAACACGCGCACGCCGCCTGGGCAGCTTCTCATCTGAACACCTACACGCCAGTTGTCATCTACCGCTTCCCAACGCTCGATGCCGCCCAGCAGGCCATCCGTCAGCTTTCGTTCATCCACGAGGCCGCCGACACGGGCGAATTGATCAGCACGGAGGTGATCGAATTCGGCTGCTATCGCAACGAGGAGGCCCAGGGCGAGGTGATCGTCTGCGGCAAGGAGATGACGGCGGCGCTGTGGCGCGAGGCGATGGACAAATTGGCTGCGGCAGGCGGAACGCTCTTTCGCCAGCAGGAGCCGACGTCAGGAGATCAGAGGACGGAGATCGGAGGGCAGCGAGCGGCGGACGGCGGGCAGAAGGCGGGCGCTGCTGCCGGCGCCGTCACATTCGTGAACGAATTTCAGAAGGGCATCAACACCTATCGCGTCCATCGTGGGCCGAGCAAGGCGGCGGCGATGGCCTTCTTGCAGGCCCACCCCGTGGATCGCAACTTTTTCTACCTCGTCGTCGAAACGCCGGAGGGGAACTTCGGGCGGGATGTCGACGGGATTTATGCAGAGTGAAGGAGGTTCTCAAATGGCATCTCCCTATTATCGCTGCCCCAACTGTCACAACGTCTCGCGCAAGAATGACAACACGTTCGAGATGGTGGAAGCAAGCGGGTCGGGCACGCTCTTTGTAGCTCCTGGCGGTGTTCCCTGTCCTGACTGCGGCGCCAACCACAGCTTCGATGACATCTATCTGCACCCCAAATACGACGTTCCCATCGAAGATGTCTACGGCGGGAAGGCCGGCGTCGATCTGCAGCTTATCCGTCGCGCACATGCGGCGGGGAGGATCAGGTTATCGGAGCAGGAATTGGCCCTGCTCAAGGCCAACCTGCCCGCCGCCGCAGCGGCTTCGCCGAGCAAAGCGAATGCAAGCTCCACAGCATCGGTGCAAAGGTTGTCAGAGCAGGAAAAAGTACGTTTGCAGCCGACGCTTCGTTCCTCATCCGCAAAATCTACATCGAGTAGCACCCAGAAAAAGGAGATTGGATGTGGACCAGGATCCATCGGCATCTTGTTTCTGATTGCAGCTGCCGTATCTGTGTACTTGGAACAACAAGGAGCAGGCTGTGGGTATGGAACCGCAGCAGCATTAGCAGGACTTGGCCTGATAGGACTGATTGCATCTGCACAATCGTTGGTTGGTGGATCCGGCATCACACGCAGCGCCGTGCAAACGCCATCGACAATCAAACCGACTCACGATGGCAAACCGGTAGACACGCGTGCGAACATAGCGCAAGACATGCGACAACTGGCAGAAAAACATGAGGGTGATGCGCCACTCATCAGGATTCTTGCCGACAGCCTGATAACTGGCAGAACGCAGGGCGGGGAACACGTCAACCCTGGTGAAATACCACAACTTCTGAACCAGTTGGCCGCGATGCAACGCGACCATGGGCAAAATCAACTAGCCAGCGATATGGAATCGCTGGCGCAGCGCATCAAGCGCATCGAATAGCAGATAGGCAGATAGTTATCCTCGGAGTCATGACTGATCGATTAGGCGCTCTCACATCAATCGTAATATTCAACAACCAAACAAGATATCAGAACAACCCAACATAACTATTGAACACAGACTCTGACTCATCTCATTGGAGGTTCTCAAATGACCCACGGCGACTACTATCTGCTGACCAATGGCGGCTACTTTGGACCAGGCGAAGAGCCACCTGGCCTTTCCGAGGAGCCAGTCCCTGATTCAACCGCGTCGCCCGAACCTAGCCCGGCCCGTACGCCACCACACTCAGTCCAAGTGCAACGAGACCCTGATGTGTTGCCGGACCTACAGAATCAGTCGCTACATGGATGGCAACTAGCAGCCTGACGACAAGTTGCTCGAACACAGATTTGCTTTCTACGACTGGTTGATCTCAACCGCCGCCCACAACGCCGCATCTTCATCAACATCGACGCATGACCCGATGAGCTTATGATCATTGGCAACTGTGTCTCATTTGTTCACGACCCAATTCCCAGGCTCATCGCAAACTGCGCCAGAGAGATGATCTGCGTGCCATGATAGTACTTAAGGCGTCGCAGATGTCCGTCTTGGGTCACCAAATAATCCGCCCCAGCTTCAAGAACCGCGGCCAGAAAAATGTTGTCAGAAGGATCGGCCCTGATAGCCGTGACGCCTTCATAGAGGCCGGCTAACAAGCGAGCATGACTCTGCAACGTCGCCGTGACCTTTTGGATATCAGCATCAGTCAAGCCGAAGTTCTCCTGCACCTTGGCATAAGTCAACACACGTTCAACCTCGGCCAATGTCTGTGGCGTGATACAAACCTCGAAACGACGACTTTGCCACAGTTCACGCAGTCTTCGAGCGCGAAATGTGGCGCCAACGAGCAAGGGCAACACCGCGTTGGTGTCGAAAACGACGATCAAACTTTCCTGCACTTCAAACTGGCCCTTCATACCTCTGTCGCGCGCAGCGTGCTCACAGCCTCGCCAAACAGGCTATCGAGATCATCATCCGAAAGACCGGCAAACTTCTCACTGACCCGTTCGAGAATGACAAAGCCTTCATCCCACCCGGTCTCGGATGCTGCTCCTGCCAGTGGCAAACTCAGAACCCGTCGGCGACGTTCCTCGCGCTTGGCCAGTTCTATCAAACGCTGGTAACGCTCGGCGTCCACGATCAAAGCCGTGGTTTGTCCATCGATCACCATGAATTCTCGTTGTCCTGAGCGCAGAGCCATAGCAATCTCCGGCCAACGGTCAGCTAGATCAGCAATACGGATAGTTTCGGCCATGCTCAGATGACTCCTATCTGAAGATAGTTCAACGGGAATCGTAATCATGTCACACCTCGATCCTGAGTATAGCCGTGGGCGGCTCGGCAGTCAAGGCACATACCCGCAAGCCAGCGCCGCCCGTTGCCCGGTTTTCGTGCAAGCGGCTGCGCCCCCATGCCCTTCACTTTTGTAGGCATCCCTCATGCTTCCTTTGCTTCCCAACCGCGTGCGTATGCCCGAAAGGAGTCCCCGCCATGAATCGCCTTGCCATCCTGCTCGCCTGCTTGCTGCTGATCCTGTTGGCGGCTGCCTGCGGCGGCAATCCGGAGCCTACGCCCATCCCCGTGGCTGCCGCCCCCACCGAAACGCCCGCGTCCACCGCCACTACCGCGCCCACGAACACACCGGAGCCGGAGCCGACAGCCACACCCACGGCTATCTCCACCGACACGCCACAACCGACCGCTACGCCCACCTCCACGCCCCTCCCCCAGGCCGAAGTGATCGTCGAGACCCTCAACCTGCGCGGCGGGCCAGACACTACCTATCCGGTGATGGGCAAAGCAGCCAGAGGCGAGACGCTGACTGTGCTCGCCCGCAGCCAGGACGGTTCCTGGTTGGAGGTGCAAAAAGCCGACGGCAAAACGGTTTGGGTGGCGGCCAGGCTGGTGCAGCTTTCGGCGCCGGTCGAGACGCTCGCTGTGTCCGTCCACACCCCGCCCACGGCCACGCCTGTTCCATCGACCGTGCGCCTGCTTTTTGCCTACTCGCCCGGCTGTCCACACTGCTCCTATCAGCGCCCGATCATCGCCGACTTCCAGGCTGCGCATCCTGAAGTCAAAGTGACGCGGGTGGAATACTCGGCGCTGAGCGCCACCCAACGCAGGTTGATCGCAGGCACATCGGGGCATCCGGTCATGGTGTTCTACAGCGACAGCGGCGATGACATCCGGCAGATCGTGAGTGAGACGCCATTAGGCCAGATGGACACCGAGTATCGGCGTTTCCTGACCGAGGTGGCCAGGCCCAGCAGTTCGAAGACCACGACCGGCAGCTATGTAACCTGAGGCTGAGCTTTTCTGACCGGTCCGGTCAGTCCCCCACCGCCCCAGCCTGGATCACCGCCTCCGAAGGAGTTCGAACATGTCCCCCACGCGCTCTTTCTCCCTCTGGCTGTCAGTAATCGTCGTCTTGCTGCTTGTATCGACCATCGTCGCCAGCTTTGCATGGTCAGGTCAGACTTCAGCCGCTGCGCTGTCAGTTACATCGACTCCGGCCGGCGCCTTCCTCGATCCCTTCGACGATTTCGATCCCACGCGCTGGCGCAAGTCCGATTGGACCAACCCCCTGCCGCCGTTCTGGAATCGCTGGCGCCCCGACCACATCAGCTTCCAAGATGGCAACATGCGCATCCGGCTGGACGACACCCCCTGTCCCAGTGGCTGCGATGGCCGCCCCTATGCTTCCGGCGAATACCGCAGCAATGACTTCTTTGGCTACGGCCGTTTCGAGGCGCGCCTGAAAGCAGCCAACGTCCCCGGCACCGTGACCGCCTTGTTCGTCTACACCGGCCCCTATGACGGCAACCCCAACGACGAATTCGACATCGAAATCCTGGGCAAAAACCCGACCCGGTTGCAGACGAACTACTTCAGCAACGGCGTCGGCGGCCACGAAGCCTGGATCGACCTCGGCTTCGACGCTTCGCAAGATTTCCACACCTACGCCATCGAATGGACGCCTACAGCCCTGCGCTGGTACGTCGATGGCGTCCTCAAGCGCAGCGAAGATGGCAGCAACGACCCCTTGCCCATCACGCCGGGGCGGATCATGATGAGCTTCTGGGCCTGCACAGGCGTATCGGGTTGGTGCGGTGACTTCGCTTACGGCGGCGCGCCCATCGATGTCCATTACGATTGGGTGGCCTACACGCCCATGCCACGGCCGCTCTATCTACCGTTGGTCTGGCACGCCTCGCCGCCGCCCCCCGCCTGCTCCCTGATCGAGGATTTCGAGGACACGGCCGACGAATGGCACGCCGAGACGGGCAATGGCGGCGTCTGCGCCTTTGGGCCGGGCCAGGGCCACCAGGGGCAGGGGATGAACATCGCCTGCGCCAGTCATGATGTCAACGACTGGTGGTTCGTCGCCACGGATATCAATGCAGACTGGCGCACGGCGACCGGCTTCGATTTCATGCTCGCAAAGCACCCTGCCAGCAGCGACTTCTGTGTCGCCCTCCAGGATGCCGACGACGAGGTTTGGTACAAATGCCTTGAACGCGACCACACAGCCTGGGATAAAGTAACCGTTTCGCTGTCCGAACTCACCCTCGATCCCTACGACCACCGGGGCAATGGCGTCCTCGACCTCAACAACATCCAGCAATTCCGCTTCCGCCATTGGCCGTTGCGCGCTGCCGCCGTCGATGTCAGCGTGGACGAACTCCGTCTCTGCTTGGGGATAACGCCAACCCCAACCCCGACGCCCAGTCCGACCGCAACTTTCACAGCCACTCCAACCACTACGGCCACGCCAACAGCCACACCCTCACCCAGCCCCAGCGCGACTCCGACGCCCAGCCCAACCACTACCCCCGTCATCTCTCCCACCGCCACACCCACTCCTAGCCTTACCCCCACGTGGACACCCTCGGCTACACCGTCCGCCAGCCCAACCTTCACGCCCTCGGCCACGCCAACTGCCACCTGGACGCCGAGCGCCACCCCCACCTTCACGCCCTCGGCAACTCCAAGCGCCACGCGGACGCCCACCCGAACGCCGACGATGACTGACACGCCCACCCCCACTCCTACCCACACCCCACCGGCGCCGCCGAATGGCAGCCTCGAAGACTTCGAACGCGGCCTCCAAGACTGGTACAGCCCCAACGGCGATCTCGATCATTTTGGCTTGACGAACGATGCCTGCCAGGGAACATCGGCCTTGAGAATGGGCGGCACAGAAGAAAGCGAATCCTGGACAGGCGAGGCAGTCCTGTACAACTGGGCTGGGCGGCCCTCCGATTGGCGAAACAAGCCGTCCGTTTCGCTCTGTCTCAAGCGAGGCGAAACGCGGCGCGGTGGGCGCCCTTCGCTGACTGTGGTCATCGAGGATGGCCAGGGTCATCGCCTGCAACTACATCGGGACAACGATCAGAATCTTCCCTGGGCTGGAGGCGGCTGGCGCACCATCATCGAAAACGACCCGTGGCAGCAATACATTCTGCCTTTGCGCCATGAAGCCAATTTCGATTGGTCGAATGTTGTCCGCTTGCGCCTGGAACTACGCCTGACCTACCGCGGCAACAACCAATGGGACCCCAACCCCGATGATCTCTACGTAGACGACATTCGCTTGCCATGAGGATCGCCCCATGTCCACCCCCCATCATCTGGCCGCCCAGCGTCTGTCCGCCCAATTCGGCTGGCGGCTTCTGACCATCCCCGACTGGGCCGCAGCCGCTTACGAGATCGACCCCTCCCCCGCCGACGACAAAGCCGCGCGCAACACCTGCCTGACTGTCTACTCGCGGACGCTTTACGAAGCCTGCCAGGACAGGAAACACCAGGAGCAAGCCTACAGCGAGCTGCATCGCTACTTATGGCCGCAAGCGTATGATCGCGACTCCGACCTGGCCGCCGACGCCACCCAGCGCGCCCTGCTCAGGATCTTCGAAGCCCTACAATCGCCCAGCTCCAACCGAGGCCCGCAATCCGCCATCGTCTTCCTGCGTTTCTGCCAGTATATGCTCTGCCAGGCCATCCGCGACGAACGCCGCCAGCGCCTGCTGGCGCCAGAGCGCGTTATTTCGCTCGATGCATCTCCGCCCGGCGAAGCCGCCGAGGGCGAAACCTGGGGCGAGAGGGTTCCCAACCCCTCGCCCTCACCGGAGGAAACGGTCGTCGCAGACGAAGCCGACACCGCCTACCAACAGCAGGTAGACGCTGTTTTGCCCCGTCTGCCCCGAACCGTGCTCGAATCGCTGCAAACCCTGTGGAAGAACCGAACCGAACGCCAGATCAGCGCCGTCGTCTTCACCTATTTCGACCAGGCCGGCGACGATGCCATCGCCACCCACCTGCACACCAACCCCAAGAACGTGCAACCGTTGCGCTCGCGCGGGCTGGACAAGGTGCACACCGAACTGAACGCCCGCCTGGCCTACGGGCAAGGAGACTACGCATGACCCCCCTTCCCTGCACCATCGACGCCGCACGCCTGCTGGCCTATCTGGATGACCCCAACGCCGCGCCCGATTTGCCGGCGCATGTGCAAGAGTGCAGGCGGTGCCAGACTCGTTTGTTGGCCATTGCCGGCGCAGCCAGGGTGCACGGCAATGACCGCTCCGACATGCGGCAGACGCAGGACGACATCCTGGCCTTGATCGATACCGAGGCGGCCGGAGTCGAGCCAGGCGATGACTTACTGCCTATCCAACTCCACTTGCTGGCGTGCTCCGATTGCTTCGCCCTATACAAGGACCTATCCGCCATGAATGAACTGATACTCACCGACGCCTTGCCCACGCCTCCCGCCCAGGCCTATCGCCCCCCCGACCTTTCCTTCTTGCGCCAACCCGTCGAGCGCCTCGTCAGCTATGTCCGGCAACAGGGCGAAACCTGGCTGCGCACCTTGCAGATCAACCTCTCGCTTGTCTTCCAGCCGCTGCAACCGGCCCCGGCGCTGAGCCAGCGCGAGGGCAAAGCGGCGGCTGAGGATCAGACCGTGCGCCAGATCACCTTTGGCGCCCAGGAATTGGAGGCGCTGGATGTCACCGTCCGGCTCACCCCCAGCGCACACACCCCCGATCTGGCCCGGATCGAAGTCCAGGCCCTCTCGTCCGACCGTCTCGACCTCGACTTCTCGGGCACGCGCGTCATCCTGCGGCTGGAGGATGGCCGCGAGGCTATGCAGGAGACGGATCTCAACGGCTGGGCCACATTCGACTTCTTCCCCGAAACCCTGCTGCGCACCGCCACCCTCGAAATCACGACCGCACACGCCATCCGCCCACCAGAATGAACGGCGCCCAAAAATACGGATGCTCGAACACCCGCTCCCTCGCTTCCCCACTCATGCCCTGCAAACGCCGCACCTCCGCCCGGATGTCCGCCGCGGGCAGACCATCGGCTGCCAGCTTCGACGCCAACTCGGCCGCCGTCATGTGGCGCAGCCATCGCTGCGCCGCTCGCAAAGCCGCCGCTGCCTCTTTGCCCGTCGCCACATCCTCGTAGAACCTTTCCATCAATAAACGGGTCGAGACATCATCTACCGGCCACAGGCTCACCAACACCGCCCTGGCCCCCGCCGCCAAAAACGCCCGCACCAGACCCATCAACTCGTCCCCGTTCAGACGCTGCGTCCGGCCCGTGTCACAGCCGCTCAGCGTCACCAGATCGGCGCGCAGGCGCATATCGGCCATGATCTGGGCGGCAGTCAGGCGGCCATCGGCCAGATCCAACCCCGACTCCAACGGCTGTCGGGCGTCGAAGCAGCCGTGGCAGGCGAAATGCAAGAGGGCGTAGTCCCCGGCCTCGGCCAGAACCCGCCCATCCGTGGCTTCGTCGCCGGTCAATAACCGGGCCGCCAGCTTGTGCGTCACTGCCTCAGCTTCGCGACGGGCATAGTTCAGATCGGGGCCGTAATGCACCACCAGGGCATGCTGCTGAGCAGCGGTCAGGCTCGTGCGATCGAGTCCAAGAAACACGCTGGCGCTGGGAGCAAGCAGGACGTCGAGGTCGGAGGCAGGTTCGAGGGGCCGATCCACCAGGGCGAGGAAGGGCAGGTAGTGAAGCACGCCATAGGGGACGATGACCACCCGCTGACGGCCTTTCAACTCGGATGCCAGCGGCGCCCACAGCATTTGGCGCAGCCCGTGCAGCAGAAAAGGCTCGTGCAGGCGACCCCTGTCATCGGGCGTCACTCGCTTCAGGCGCTCCGTTTCGCCATCGAAGGCCGCCCGCAGGCGCAGCCCCAGATCGCCGGCCAGCGGGACGATCCGCACCCAGTCGGTCGTGACGACCAAAGCCGCCGCCTGCCGCGCGGTGAGAAAATACTCGACCAGCAACGCGTCGTCGGGCAGCCGTGCTCGGATTTCCTCGGCCGATAAGGGTTGCGCCATCCCCCATCGTAGGGGCGAGGTCTCCTCGCCCTCCTTGCCCCTCTCGCCCCACTCAACCCGTCGCGCCAACAGCTCCAGGAAAGCCCGCGACTTGGCCCGTTCCAGCATCGTCAACGCCTGATCCGCCCGCCCCCGCTCCAATTCGAGTTCGACCCGCTGCTCATACACCGGCACGCGCGAGCCAAAGAAGCCGATACGCGCGGCCTGGCCCTCCAGCGGGTGCAATAGTGACTCAATCAGGCCAATGGCTTTGTCCGAAGCCCTGCCGGCGGCAGCCAGGTCGCCCAGCGCCCGTTGCGTCAGCGCCAGATTGGCCCAGACATCGGCCTCCTCGTAAGGGTCGCCGGCGGGCAGCCCGCCCAAGATACCCAACGCTTCAAGGTAACACGCTTCGGCCTGCCGCCAATCGCCCCCATGATGGTGCACCTCGCCGGTGTTGTTCAGGGCCAGAGCCAGGCTGCGCTGCGCCCCACCGGTCTGGCGACACCACTCGCTGCGGGCCTGGTAATGGGCCAAAGCGTCCTGCCAGCGTCCCTGCCATTGGGCAATGTTGCCCAGTTGCAGCTCGATGTTGGCGGCCAAGGCTTCGGCGTCGTGCCGCCGGGCCAGGCCCAGGCTGCGCCGGCAGCAGTCCAGCGCCTCTTGCAAGACCTCCGGCCCCTGTTGTCCGCGTTGGAAGGCGCGGCCGTGGGCTACGCCCAGATTGCGCAGGACTTTGGCCTCGTAGACCTCGTCGCCCAAGACCGCGAACAGCCGCAAGCTCTGCTGATTATGTTCGACCGCCGCCTGGTAGTCGCCCAGGTAATCGGCCCCGAAGGCGATCTCCAGATGGACGCGAGCCAGCAGATCCTCCGGTGGGTTGGCGGCCAGCAGCCGCTGCAATTGGCTCGCCGCCCGATCCCAGCGCGGCGGCGCTTTTTCGACCCAGACGATGCACTCCAGGTAATCGATCCATAGATCATCGACGGGCGACCGTTCCTGTTGGCGGGCCACGTGCAACAGGGCGGCGCACTCGGCCAATCGCCGTTGTTCGAGTTCGGCGAAGAAATCCTCCCGCAGGCGCTTCCGATCGAACGTCGACATCGTTACAAGACGCCAAGCCTATCCTGAGTAGAACGAAGGATCGCAATCCGAAATCCGCGATCCAAACTACAGTCTACCACACCTTCTCTCCACCCCCAACCGAGGTGTGACATGTCACACGTGCTCCGGCGCCTGCTGGCGCTCATCTTCCTGCTGATCCTGCTGCTGGGTGGCTTGGGCATCGTCGCCAGCCTGGCGCCCGCCGCCGCCACCATCACCTCGTCCGAGCCGGGCCATCGCCCCTTCCTCTTCGTCGTTCCCAACGCCGATGGCGCTTCGCTGAACGTAAAGGCGCGGCGGTTGGGCGGTTTCGATTCCCGGATCGGTTCCACCCTGCGCATTGGCCCCACGTCCTCCGAACCCGGCCACACCGACTACAACCCAAGCCAGGACGAATACACCTTCGTCCACGAAGGCGTCTGCATACCCCGCGCTGCTTGTCCGCAGATGACGGCCTTGATCACGACCACGAGCGATGGCGGCGAGCAGGTGATCCTGGGCAGCAGCGATTTCGCTCGTGAGTACGTGCCGGGAGATGTCAACCAGGAGGTCTTTGCGCAGGATGGTCAGGCTCGCCTGCTGATCCCCCGCGGCAGCCTACCTCCCGACAGCTACCTGGTGTTGATGAGCACCGTCCTCCCGCCCGGCGATGTCCCGTCCGGCCATCGCTTGCTCGGCCAGTCCTACGCCATCCGCGCCTCCGGCGCCATCAGCCAAAGCCTGGCCCCGCTGCTGCTGTACATCGACTACGACCCCAACCTGCTGAACGACGCCAGCCCGCACACGATCTCGTTGTTCTGGTGGGACGAAGGGGCCGGGCATTGGCAGGATCTCGAAAGCCAGTCGTTCGGCGATCAACCCACGCACGCCGTCGCCATCCGCCAGCTGAGCGGGGCCTATGCCCTCATGCTGGGGACCACCTGGCGCGACCCCTTCCTCGATTACAGCGGTGTGGCCGAACGCCAGAACCTGCGGCTGGCCTCTGGCGGCCGCCTCAACCTGGCTCCCGGTTTCGACCAGGGTTACGCCATCTCGCAGCCGGTCTCGCCGACAACGGCCTTCACGGGCTGGGGCGAAGTACGCTATACAGGCGAGGTTCCCGCCGCCGCCGCCCTGGCGGTGGATGTTTTGGCGGAGGATGGCAGCCCGCTGGTCGAGAATGTAACCGCCGGCGCCAGCCTGGCCGCCATCGACCCGGCCCAACACCCTCGCCTGCGCCTGCGCGCCCGCCTGGCCACAACCCAGGCCGGCGTCACCCCCTATCTCGACACCTGGTCACTCAGCTGGCGGCCGCAAGTGCAACCTGCCCTGCCTCTCTATCTGCCGTTGCTCTTGGCAGGGGGAACAAGCGAGCAATCAGATGAGGCGCCGAAAGGGGATGCACCGCCTCATCGGGTCGCCAGGCTGCACCCGGCGTCATCGAGCGGCCTCGGCTGCGACCCGCCCCCATCTCTCCCCATCCTCTGGTCGCCGCCCGCGGTGCTGACCCCGGCCAGCGAGATCGCCATCGCCCCGGATGTGCAGGTCGATAGCGCCGGTCGCGTTCATGCCGTCTGGTACACAGGCAGCCGCGTCGTCAACTACGCCTCCAAACCCGACCGCGCTGCCGCCTGGTCGGCGCCGCTTAGCATCTCCGGCGCCACCGATGCCTACTATCCCGATCTGGCGACGGACGATCTGGGCAATGTGTACGTAGTCTGGGAAGGGGGTGGGGACATCTACTTCGCGACCAAATCTGCGGGCGCGGGCTGGACGGCGCCGGTCAATCTCACCCGCACCAGCCAGACAGACGCCATGCCGGCGATCTTCGCCGATGTCGCTGGCAACCTGCATCTTGTTTGGGGGAGCGATAGCCCCGGCAATCGCGAGATTTTCTACGCTTTCAAGGGACGGGCGGCGGGCGACTGGAGTGCGCCGCTGCGCGTCTCCAACACCGCCGATCGCTCATGGGCGCCCGATGTCGTCGCCGATAGCGAAGGCGGCGTCCATGTCGTGTGGTACGACTCTACGCCGGGCGTCGCCGAGATCTATTACGCAGCCAAAGCGCCGGGGGCGGCCACGTGGGGTGAGGCGATCGACGTCTCGAACACAGCGGGGGGGTCGCAGTGGCCGGCGCTGGCCATCGCTGGCGATGGCAGGCTGCATCTGGTCTGGCAGGACACGCTGACGCTGGCCGGGCAGGGGCAAGCGATCATCCTTTACTATGCCAGCAAAGCCGTGGATGGCGACTGGTCGGCAGGGCAGGAAATCGCCCGCAGTCAGGCCAACGGCCAGAAGGCCCAACCCCCGGCCCTCACTATCAGCCCCGGCGACGCCCTCCACGTGGCCTGGGCGACGATGACCGATTACCGGCTTTATTACGCCCGCAAACCCGACAACGAAGCCGGGTGGAGCCAGCCGCAGGTCGTGGCCGCCTTGATCCCCCCGCCCAACCCGGCCAACCAATGGTACTTCATCGGCCTGGCCGCCGACCCCGACCGCGGCGTGCACCTGGTTTGGAACGATATGGAATCGGGCGCGACCTTCAACCAGGACATCAAGTACAGCGCCGCGCTGCCGCCGCCCATCCCGCCCAACCACGTCCTGGCGCTGGACGAGGAGGGCCGGGCCGCGCCAGGCGCATGCATCTACCAGAACGGCCAGCTGGCCGGGAGCACCGACGAGATGGGCGTGTTCGTTCCCACCAGTCTGGCGGCGGGCGACCGTTTTGTGGCCCTGAAACCGGTGGCCGAGCAAGCCTCGGCGCCGGGCGCACCCTGGGCCTATCGCATCGGCCTCACCAGCCTGACGATAGGGGCGGATGGCGCCGTATCGGGTCACACCGTCGTCGCGCCCGGCCGCCAGCGCCTGAGCCTGCACAAGCACACGCCGCTGATCTACTACAACCTGATCATCTCCATTCAGTGGAACGCGACGCCCGCCTATGTGCAGGAGATGGCCGAGGCCATCCGCCGCGCTTCCGACTACCTCTTCGACGCCAGCGATGGGCAGATGGTTTTCGGCCAGGTGGAGATCTACGACGACGGCGTGAAGTGGGAGGAGGCCGACATCCAGGTGCTGACCCGCAACAACGTCCGTCCCTATGCCTATATCGGCGGGCTGACCTCGACTGACCCCTCACAGGTCATCCGCGTGGGCCGGCATTGGGATGGAAGCGGCGGCGCCACAGGCAGCTGGGCGGAGCGGGATGGGTATCGCACCCTGATCCACGAGTTCGGGCATTACGGGCTGAACTTGTACGACAGCTATTTCCAGTATAGCTATGATGAGCAGCACAATCTGACCGGCATCGACACGGCGACCGGCTGCACCATGAATCTGCACGACTTCGAGGAAGCTGATGACCCGATCAACGCCAGCCTGATGACGTCGCAATACACGACATCCGAATGGTCAGCGCAGGGGGTGCCGGGGCTGTGGGATCGGATGTGTGAACAGACCTATCAGTGGCAGATGAACGAAGAATCGGACTGGGAGACGATTCGGCGCTATTACGCGGACGATTCCGGCCCGCAGCGCTGGTTTTTCAGCGGACCGCTCAGCCGCGGGGCGGTATTGGCCGGGCCGGAGGCGCTGCCCCCCGACCTGCTGGCCTTCCCCCAGGTGGCCACCCACGACCGCAGTCCGGAAGCGCCCGTGCGCCAACTGTTCGTCCTCGGCCGCAACGGTCGGCCCTATGCCGAAGGCGCGCTGGCAGCCCTTGACATTCAGCGAGACGGCCGCCTGGTTGTGCTGGACCAGGGGACGACAGACCGGGACGGGCGCATCGCTATCTATGGCGCCGTCGCCGGCGCCACATTGCGCGTCGTTTCGATCGATGGGTCGCTTTCCGCGCAGACGACGATAGGCGCCGCCACAGCCTATACGCTCACGCTGCAGGGGTCGAGCAGCCTGGCGGCGTCCGGCGCCGCGCTCAACCCCTACGCCGTCCTTATCCCCTACAGCGATGGCAAGGACCTGACCCTGACCGTGGCCGGTGTGGGCGAGGGAGGGGCGCTCTCGGCCCTGGTCAGGCCACCCGGCGGCGGGCTAGGCGAGACCATCGACCTGGGCTACAGCCCGGCTGCCGGCGTCTACACGGGCACAGCCAGTTTCCCGGTTGCCAGCACGGGGTTGGGTGCGGCCAATGTGCGCGGGGTGAGCGCACAGCCGCAGCGATTCAACGTAGATGTCGATTTCCACCTGGCGCGGGTGCGGACGAACGCGGAGCAAGACCTCTTTTCGCCCGACGGCGACGCCTGGCTGCACCTGGACGATGGCAGCTTGGGCCTGGCGAACGTTTACCTTCTGCTGGCGCCCACCGGCGCCGTGCCCGAACCCTTGCCCCAGAGAATGGCGGCCCTGGGCCATGCCTACAGCCTGGCCGCCTCCGGCGCCCTCACCGCCCTGGCTCGCCCCGCCCTCCTGCGCCTGTTCTACGAATCTGCCGGCCTACCCGCCGGCGTCGCTCCTTCGGCCCTGCGCATCGCCCGCTGGGAGGCCGACCACTGGCAGCCCCTGACCGGCGAGGCCGATCCCGACCGTTTTGCCATCTCTGCCCGCATTGAGCGCCTGGGCATCTATGTATTGCTGGCGCCGGACGGGGGAGGCAGCGAAGGGCGGGTGTATCTGCCGTTGCTGCGGAAGTAGCCGAAGCCCAGGCTCATCTTCGTGCAAGCGGCCATAGGCATAACGCCTTGATGAATAGCGACCCCGTCAATCCACCATCTCAGGAAATTCGCTCATGAAAAAGCCCCGCACCGTCACAATGGGAATGCCTGCAAACTGGCCCAAGTCGAGCAAGTGGCCGTCACCGGAAACGATGTAGTCAGCAAGGGCGCTGATTGCGCAGTGCAGAAAGATGTCGTCATCAGGGTCTGCTTCAACAAGCGGCCGCCCCTCAACGGTTGGCACATCCCAAATTGAAGCCAAATTAGCGCCGCGCTCGGCCAGATCGATGGCCGTCATCCCCAACTGTTCAAGCCGGCCTACGAACTTCGGATAGGCAAGGACCTCAGCGAGTTCAGCCAGCATCGGCGGCGACGAGCACAACTCAACCTTGCCGTGTTCAGCCAAACGTAAAAGCTGCCACGGCAACCCGCGCCAGAGAAGGCCCGAAACCCACAGATTGGTATCGAGAATAAGACGCATTCTCTTCACTGGTTATGGCGTTGGCGCCGCACCTCATGCACGATCTCGTTGATTTCGCTCAGCAATAGCGGTTCGCCCTCCGGCGCTTCAGCCACCAATTCAGTAGGCGAGGGGGCGAACATCCGCTTCAGGTGGAGCGTATCGCCTTCCATCCACACAACGAAACGATCGGCCGGGCGAAAGCGCCGGGCGATGGCAGGCGGCAGCGTCAAGGTGTTCGGCGTCTCGAATTCGACAACATCAATTGAATACATGGTTTCACCTCACTAAGCAACGTAAGAGTGACGCCATATCGATTTCAACGCCACTCTTCAATTCCAAGTATACCTGACGGTGAGAGGAGAGTCAATCAGATGATCTATCAGCCCGTTGCAGACAACCCAAACACCATGCCATCCTCCGCCGACCGAAAACGACTCGACGCCGCCCAAGCCCGCGTCGCCGCCCTCGTCCGCCGCACCGAAGCGGAAGGCACCCAGGCCAAACCGGACGCCCTCGGTAGGGAGCAGGCGGGGGCCAGGGGACGGCTGGTGCGAGTGCTGAGCCTGGGCAGCGGGCCGGCGCGCGAGCTGGCGTTGCTGGCGCAGGGCGCCGAATTAGCAGCTGTCATTACAGCCACCCGCCTGGATATGGACCCAGCCGCCCTGGCCTTTGCCCGCGGGCAACTGGACGGCCGGATGGATGGTCGTGTGCAGTTCGTGCGCGATAACGCCTTGCGCTTCGCCGCCGGCCCCAACCGCCCGGATCAGCCCTACCACCTCATCTACGCCGCTGGTCTGTTCGACTACCTGAACGACGAGCAAGCCGCCCGGTTGATCGAAGACTGCCATGGCCTGCTGTCTCCTGACGGTCTGCTGATCATCGGCAACTTTAGCCAGGAAACGCATCCCAGCGACCGCATCCTGATGGACTGGCTGCTGGAGTGGCGGTTGATCTATCGCGATGAAGCCGAGTATCGGGCTATCTTCGCCCCGACGCCGTTCGGAAGCAACGGTTTACGTTTCGAATATGAAGCTTTGCGCGCTAATTTGTTTGTGTTGGCCGCGCGTCCATGACAAAGGAGAAAACCCATGTCTATTTACAAGGCAGCCGTCATGTTCGCATGTTTCTTCGTCATTCTTTTGGCGCTGGCCACGAGTCTGTCTGTGGCCATGCCTGTGCAACAGGATGCTGAACCCACCAAATCACCCCCTTTCGATACGAATGAGGCGGCTGTAATCGAGAATGCAACGGAAACCCTGACGCGCGCTGCTGGCGCACAGATTTCCCTGCAGCCTGTGGCAGCGATCATGACCCAGGATTTCGAAGGCGCCTGGCCGACGACCGGCTGGGAACTCTCGGATATGAGCACCGTCGATGGAGGCGAATACCTGTGGGGCAAACGCAATTGCCACCCACACAATGGCAGCTACGCCGGCTGGTCGGTGGGCGGCGGGGCCAGGGGCAGCGCCTTGTCCTGTTCCGGCTACTACGCAAACTACACCCGCTCGTGGGCAGTCTATGGGCCGTTCGACCTGCGCGGGGCCACCGCCGCTAGCCTCACTTTCTACTTCTGGGGGCGAACCGAGACTGGTTTCGATTCCATGTTCGTTGGCAGCTCACTCAATGGAGAAGACTTCAATGGCTCCAGGTATTGGGGTGATTGGCGCAACGGCACGGACGGCAACGGTTACCAGCGGCGCACACTCGATCTCTCCAGCCGGTTGGGACAGGGTCAGGTGTGGATCGCCTTTGTTCTGTCGAGTGATTACAGCATCACCTATGAAGGCATGACTATCGATGGCGTGAGGTTGGATGTGACGGGAGGCCAGGGTCAAGCAGCCGACCCCAGCGGCTATCTGGGCGAGGCCAGTTGCACCTCGATCAATGGTTGGGCGGGCGATAGGGACGACCCCAACCGGGCCATCGATATCCACATCTATGCCAACGGCCCTTATGGCGTCGGACAATACCTTGCCGCCCTCCCCGCGGATGGACAGCGCGAGCCGGCGGTTTGTGAAATATTGGGCGGCGCCAACTGCGGCGTCTGCCCGGCCGACCAGCCGCAGTGCAAACACGGCTTCAACTTCACCGCCATCCCGGACAGGCTGAAAGACGGAGAGATGCACGACATCTATGTCTATGGCATCAATCTGCCGGACACAGGCGGCAACACGGTGTTGTTGGGCGGCGTGCCCAAGACGATGCGTTGTATGCCGTGGCCAAATCAGGTCTATCTTCCACTGCTGTTGAAACAGGCTTCATTACGACCGACGCCGACTTGGACGCCGACACCCACTCCCACGGCCACCCCGACCTGGACGCCGACCCCAACACCCACACCGATCCCTCAGCCCACCACCGTGACGCTGATTCCAAACAGCGACGCCTGTGTTCTGCAAGGTTATCCGACTCTGAATGCTGGGAGAACCACGGACATGTGGGCTGGATATGACGACCAACCCAACCGGAATGCGCAGATCGTGAGGGGCCTTGTCA
This sequence comes from Caldilineales bacterium, assembly GCA_019695115.1. GTDB lineage: Bacteria > Chloroflexota > Anaerolineae > J102 > J102 > SSF26. The sequence continues at coordinate 114,194 of JAIBAP010000009.1, forward strand.
GATTCGACTTGAGCAGCGTCCCCGCCGGAGCCACGGTCACCAATGCGAAGCTGAGGGTTTATTATTCGGGTTATAGAGACTTCTCTGGTCATGTTTCCACGATTACAGCCTACCAGACTACGGGCGACTGGCAGGAAACAAGCGTCAACTGGAACAACGAACCCGGCTTTGGCGCCAGTTACGGCAGCGTAAGCATCGCTGCCAACACCAACTGGGGCTGGAGAGAGCTTGACGTGACCGCCCTGGTGCAAGGGTGGATGAACGGCGCACTGGCAAACCAGGGCATCATGCTGCGTGGGCCGGAAGAGTCAGGCTACTACTCCAATTTCCGTAGTTTCTTAACTCGCGAGGGCGCCTATCCCCCTCAGTTGGTGATCTCGTTCAGCGGCGGCGCTGCCCGGCCCGATGTCGCACCGCAGGCAAACGGCGTCGAGGCAATGGGCATTCGCGAGGTGGTTGGAGATAACTCTGTTCGCCGTCATCTGTCTGAAAGCGAGGGCGGGAAACGTGAGGACTGGCAGTTGAGTTCCCGCGTGGCGACTTTGAAGGTTTTCATACCTCTGATCAGGACAGGACTTGTTGAACTTCCCCCAACCGCAACCCCAACGCCTTTGTTGCAGCCGTCCAACACACCGACCCCGACCATCCGACCTACCAACACAGCGACGCCGACCACGCGTCCCACCAACACCCCCACGCCGACCACGCGTCCCACCAACACTCCCACGCCCACCACCCGCCCCACCAACACTCCCACGCCGACCACGCGTCCCACCAACACTCCCACGCCCACCACCCGCCCCACCAACACTCCCACGCCCACCACCCGCCCCACCAACACCCCCACGCCCACCACGCGCCCCACCAACACCCCCACGCCCACCACGCGCCCCACCAACACCCCCACGCCGACCACGCGCCCCACCAACACTCCCACGCCGACCACCCGCCCCACCAACACACCGACGCCGACCACGCGCCCCACCAACACCCCCACGCCGACCACGCGTCCCACCAACACACCGACGCCCACCACG
>JAIBAP010000010.1 GCA_019695115.1 Caldilineales bacterium
TGTCCTTCACTGCTGCAAAACGTAACCAGACTTTTCTCCGGTTACGTTTCTTCGACCCGTTCCCCTTTTCTGGTTACGCTCTGGTTACGTCCAAACGTAACCAGACAAATCTCTGGTCCAACCCTCCAAAGTCCCGCTGGTGGTGCGCACCCAGGGCGGCGGCGGGCGCGGCAACGCCGCCCAGCACTCGCAGAGCCTGGAGATGTGGTATGTCCACACCCCCGGCCTCGTCGTCATCCAGCCGTCCACGCCCTACGACGCCAAAGGGCTGCTGAAATCCGCCATCCGCGACGATAACCCTGTCATCTTTATCGAGCACAAGCTGCTGTACAACACCACCGGCCCCGTGCCCGAATCCGACTATCTGATCCCCATCGGCGTGGCCGAGGTCAAACGGGCGGGCCAAGACGTGACCATCGTCGCCACCTCGCGTCTGGTGCTGTTTGCCCTTGAAGCCGCCGAGCGCCTGGCCGCAAGGGGCATCCAGGCCGAGGTCATCGACCCGCGCACGCTCAAACCGCTCGACCTGGACACGATCGTGCGCTCGGTGGAAAAGACTGGCCGACTGGTGGTCGTCAATGAGGGCGCCTTGACCGGCGGCTTCACGGCCGAGGTGGCGGCGCGGGTGCAGCGCGCGGCCTTCGACTGGCTGGACGCGCCCATCCTGCAGGTCGCCGCCGAGGATGTGCCACTTCCGTACAACGGTCGCCTGGAACTCGAGGCGCTCCCCAGTGTAAACGACATCGAAGCCGCCTGTCTGGAAGCGCTCTACTGGCCGCCGCCATGATTTCCAGCCCCCCCTTCCGCCCTCCCTCCCCGCCCAACGACCGCGGCGATGAGGCCACGCGATGACCACCGATGTGATCATGCCCAACCTGGGACTGACGATGGAAGCGGGAACCATCGTCCGCTGGCTGGTCGCGCCCGGCCAGCCGGTCGAGCGCGGCCAGCCGCTGTTCGAGGTCGAGACCGACAAGGTCAGCGTCGAGGTCGAGGCATTGGCAAGCGGCGTACTCGGCCCGTTGCTGGTGGAGGCCGGGCGCAGGGCGCCGGTGGGGACGGTGCTGGCGCGCATCGGCGAGGGGGACGACGGGCGAGAAACGATAGACGATGGGCTGGTTGCCGCCCTCCGCCCCACTCCCGCCCATCTCCAATCTCCAACCTCCGATCTCCGTCCTCCGCCCTCTGACCTCCGCCTTCCGCCCTCCGCCCTCCGCCCTCCGCCCTCTGACCTCCGCTCTCCCACCTCCTCCCCCCGCGCCCGCAAGATCGCCAAAGAGCGCGGCCTCGACTGGCGCACGCTGTCGGGCAGCGGCCCGCGCGGACGCGTGATCGAGCGCGATGTCCTAGATGCGTCGCACTTTGGAAGTGCGTCGCACCTACACTCTGGAAGTGCGTCGCACCTGGCGAGTCACCTGCTCGCCGAAGTCGATCTTTCTCGCCTGCTCGACGCCCACCGCCGCCTGACGCCGTTCGTGCCGGACTTGCGCCTGATCGATTGGCTGGCCGCCATCGTCGGCACGGCTTTGGACGAGGCCGGCATCGCCGCCGCGATCGCCTCGGCAGCCATCCGCAGCTATCCGCGCCTCACATCGGGCGCGCCGCCATCGCTGGCGCTGATCGCAGCCGAGCGCGGCCGCGCCGCCCCGGCCTCGGCGCCCATCTTTGCCATCGATGATCGCAGCGCCAGCCGCATCGATGTCCTCATGCCATCGCTGGCGCCGGCGGAGATCGCCAGTCTGGTCCTGGGGCGCATCGACAAATCGGGACATGCCACGCTTTCGCTTGCGTTTGCTGGCCCGACCCTGGCCGGGGATCAGGCCGTGCGGCTGCTCGAACGGGTGATCGACCTGATCGAGGAGCCAGAAGGTCTGTTGTTGACCATCTGAACCAGGGCTGGGATGGGGATGCAGGGAATTCTCGCTAACCCTTACCTTGCCACTTGACAAACTCCTGCCAGGTGGAGATAATTTAGGCACACCTAAATTTTTCATCTTGGTTATGAAAGGAGATTGTCATGCCCGAACCGTTGCTCTATCTGATCATCGCCGGCCTCATCACCAGCGCCGGCCTGCTGGCCTTCTGGCCCAGGCGAGGTCTGTTCCCGCGCTGGCAGCGCGCCCGCCAGGCCACCGAGCACGTACTCACCGAAGACGCCCTCAAGCACATCCACGCCTGGGAGATGCGCGGGCAGGTGGCCACCACCGAAAGCGTGGCCGGGGCCTTGCAGATCAGCAGCGACAGGTCGGCGGCGCTGCTGGGCAACATGGCCGCAGCCAATCTCCTGGTAGCCGACCAGGGCGGCGTCCGCCTGACGCCGTCAGGCCGCGAGGCGGCGCTGCACATCATCCGCGCCCACCGGCTGTGGGAGCGCTATCTGGCCGACGAAACCGGCTATGCCGCCGAAGAATGGCACGAGCAGGCCGAACGCCACGAACACGCCCTCGCCCCCACCGACCTGGAATCGCTCTCGGCCCGGCTGGGCAACCCGATCAACGACCCGCACGGCGACCCCATCCCTGATGCCGCCGGCGAATTCATCGCCCCCGAGGGTCTGTCCCTGTCGGCGGCGCCTCTCGACCAGCCCGTCCGCATCGTCCACATCGAAGACGAACCGGAAACGATCTATGCGCAGTTGGTGGCCGAGGGCCTCTACCCGGGCCAGGTCATCCGCGTGATCGAGGCGGCGCCGCAGCGCGTGCGCTTCTGGAGCAACGGCAACGAACACGTCCTCGCCCCCCTTTTGGCTGCCAACATCGCCGTCGCTCCGATGCTGTCCACGGCCCGGCGCCTCGACGACGCCCGCCTGGCTGCCACCGAGACGCTGGCCAACCTGGCCATCGGGCAGAAGGGCAAAGTCGCTGGCATCTCACCCCGCTGCCGCGGGGCCGAGCGACGGCGCTTGATGGATCTGGGCGTCCTGCCGGGCGCCATCATCGGCGCCGAAATGATCAGCCCCAGCGGCGACCCCACCGCCTACAGCATCCGCGGGGCCACCATCGCCCTGCGCCACGAACAAGCCCGCCTCATCCACATCACCCGCCAGGCGGAGGCCACAGCATGAAGCAAAACACAAACACCCGCGCCACCCAAACCCCGGCCCCTGGCAACGGCCATCCTCAAAGCCCCTTGAGCTATGACGATGTCATCGCTGATGCCGGCGGCCTGACCCTCAACATCGCCCCGCTCCCCGATAGCATGGCTGCTGCGCCCGGCTGCACCACCTGCGCCACCCACAACGCCTCGAACCTGCTCAAACTGGGCATCGACATGACCGAGTGGGACTACGTGGTGGCGCTGGCCGGAAACCCCAATGTGGGCAAGAGCACCGTCTTCAATGCCCTCACCGGGCTGCGCCAACACACCGGCAACTGGCCCGGCAAGACCGTCACCCGCGCCGAGGGCGGCTTCGAGTTCGGCGGCGGCCGCTACAAACTGGTCGATCTCCCCGGCGCCTACTCGCTCCTGGCCACCAGCCTGGACGAAGAAGTAGCCAGGGACTTCATCCTCTTCGGCCAGCCCGATGTCACCGTGGTTGTGGCCGACGCCACCCGCCTCGAGCGCAACCTCAACCTGGTCATCCAGGTGCTTGAGATCACCGACCGCGTCGTCGTCTGCCTGAACCTGATGGACGAAGCCCGGCGGCACGGCCTCCTGGTCGACGACCGCCGCCTGGCCCGCGACCTGGGCGTGCCCGTCATCCCCACCGAGGCCCGTCAGCGCCGCGGCCTGCCCGAATTGCTGCAAGCGATCAGCGATGTCGCCAGCGGCCGCACCGTCTGCAAACCCCACCGTCTGAGGAACGAATCGCCGACGCTGAAACGAGCCTTGTCGCAACTCAGCGGCCAGATCGAAGCCCTGTTCCCCGGCCTGCCCAACGCCCGCTGGGTGGCCATGCGCCTGCTCGATGGCGACGAACGCATCACCGAGGCCGTCCGCAAAGGCGAACTGGGCGACCTGCGCCGCGGCAGCCTTGAGGACCGCACCCAAAACATGACTCTGCAATTGGAGGCCGCATGACCGCATCCTCACTTAGCGCCAACTGGCCCGGCTCATCGCCGGCAGGCAACGGCGCCCAGGTTGCCGACCAGCCACCCGCCCCCGCCCAGGTCCAAAACCTGCTGGCCAGCGCCCGCCATCTGCGCTGGCAGATCGGCGACGATTTCCACGAAACGCTGATGGAGGCCATCTACACCGACGCCGCCGCCATCGCCGACCGCGCCGTGACCCGCCCCGGCCAGAAACCTCGCTTCGACCTCGATCGCACCATCGACCGCCTTGTCACCAGCCGTCTCTGGGGCTTCCCCCTGATGTTGTTGCTGTTTACCGCCGTTTTCTGGATCACGATCACCGGCGCCAACATCCCCTCGGCCATGATCGCCGACGTCCTCATCGGCAAAGTCTACCCCTGGCTGCACCAGATGGCCGACCTCATCCGGCTGCCGTGGTGGCTCAGCGGCTTGCTGATCGACGGCATGTACCTGGCCACGGCCTGGGTCGTCAGCGTCATGCTGCCCCCCATGGCCATCTTCTTCCCGCTCTTCACCCTGCTCGAGGACTTCGGCTATCTGCCCCGCGTGGCCTTCAACCTCGACGCCATCTACAAAAAGGCGGGCGCTCACGGCAAGCAGTCGCTCAGCACGATGATGGGTTTCGGCTGCAACGCCGCCGGGGTGGTGGCCACGCGCATCATCGACAGCCCGCGCGAGCGTCTGATCGCCATCCTCACCAACAACTTCGCCCTCTGCAACGGCCGCTGGCCCACTCAGATTCTCATCGCTTCGCTGTTCATCGGCGGGCTGGTCTCGGCCAAATGGGCGGGGCTGGTCTCGGCGATGGCTGTGGTCGGCGTCGCCGTCCTGGGTGTGTTCATCAGCTTTGTGGTTTCGTGGGGTCTCTCGCGCTCGGTGCTGCGCGGCCAGGTGTCCACCTTCAGCCTCGAACTGCCTCCCTATCGCCCACCCCGTATCTTGCAGACGATCTACACTTCGGTCATCGACCGCACCCTGATCGTGTTGTGGCGGGCGGTGGTCTTTGCCATGCCGGCGGGCGCCGCGATCTGGCTGACGGCTAACATCACCATCGGCGGGGTCAGCATCGCCGAACACACGGTCAACATCCTCAACCCCCTCGGCCTCCTGCTCGGTCTGAACGGCGTCATCCTGGTCGCCTACATCGTCGCCATCCCCGCCAACGAGATCGTCATCCCCACTGTCTTGATGCTGACCGTGCTCGTCACCGGCATATCCGGCCTCGGCCAGGGGGCCGGGGTCATGTTCAATCTGGAAAACAGGGCCGATCTCATGACCTTGTTCCAGGCCGGCGGCTGGACACTGCTGACGGCGGTCAACCTCATGCTCTTCAGCCTCATCCACAATCCGTGCAGCACAACCATCTTCACCATCTTCAAAGAAACCGGCAACCGCAAATGGACGGCCGTGGCCGCACTGATGCCGGTGGCGATGGGCCTGATCGTGACCTTCGTGGTGGCGCAGGTGTGGCGGCTGTTGGCATAGGATAGCGGTCGGAGCGCTGCGAGCGCTCCGACCGCTGCGTGCGATCTCCCCCCCGCCACCGCCCCGCCACTTGACACTTCGCCCTTTACACCCGACACTTTACACCCCCCCACCCCCCACCCGCCACCCGCCATCCTTCGTTTCACTCAGGACAAGCTCTGCGACCTGCCACCTACCCCTCCCCATGCCCCCCCAACTCCTCTATCTCTCCCGCGCCGAGGTCGAAGCCGCCGGCCCGGCCATGCCTGAAATCATCGCCGCCCTCGAAGTCGCCTTCCGCGAACACGGCCAGGGCAAGGTGGAGATGCCGCCCAAGCCCGGCGTCCACTCCCGGCCCGACAGCTTCATCCACGCCATGCCCGCCTACATCCCCGCCCTCGCTGCCATCGGCCTGAAATGGGTCAGCGGCTACCCGGCCAACCAGGCGCGCGGCCTGCCCTACATCACCGGCCTGCTGATCCTCAACGACGACGATACCGGTCTGCCCCTGGCGGTGATGGACTGCACCTGGATCACGGCCAAACGCACAGGCGCCGCCACCGCCCTGGCCGCTAAATACCTGGCCCGACCCGATGCCAAAACCGTCGGCATCCTGGGTTGCGGTGTACAGGGGCGCAGCAATCTGGAAGCTCTGCGGGTGCTGTTCCCGATCGAGCGCGTCCGGGCCTTCGACAGAACCATGGCCTCGGCGCAGCGATATGCCGACGATGTACGCAACTGGTGGGGGCTGGAGGTGGAAATCGCCGCCGAGCCGCGGCAGGCCGTTTCTGGCTGCGACCTGGTGGTCACGGCCGGGCCGATCCTGCACACACCGCATGCCACGATCAAGGCCGGCTGGCTCGATGCCGGGGCCTTCGCCTCGCTGGTCGATTTCGACTCCTACTGGGATGGCCCGGCCCTGCAAGAAGCCGACAAATTCTGCACCGACGACATCCCCCAGCTCGACTACTACCGCACCCTCGGCTACTTCCAGCACATCCCCCCCATCCACGCCAGCCTGGGTGATCTCGTCACCGGCCGCAAGCCCGGCCGCCAGTCGCCCTCCGAGCGCACCATCGCCTGCAACCTGGGCCTGGCCCTCGACGATATGGCCACGGCGCCGCTTGTCTACCGCCGGGCGGTGGAGATGGGCATCGGCGCCTGGCTGCCGCTGTGAGGAGACGATGGCAGCGGTTGGCGTCCTTCAATGAAAATACAGCCACGGCCCCCCTGCTTCCTCCACCTCCTGCTCCGAAACGAAACCAACCGCACCATCCCGCAGCTTGTCGGCCGGGAAGCCACCGCTTATCAGCGCCGTCCTGATGGCGGCGCCGAGGCGCTGGCAATGCCCGCGTTCCTGCGCCAGTTGCAGGGCCGCGGCGTCGGCAAACGCAAACCAGATCGTCAGATAAATCGGGTCGATATCGAGGGCGCCGTAGAAGATGAAGTTCGTGATCGGCGGGTCGAGATCATAAAACGCCCGCAACACCTGGTCGAGCGCCCGTAGCACGATCGCTTCGTAGGCGGGCTGGTGTTCGGAGGCCAAACGGCCGGGCTGGGTGTGAGTCGGCGTCATGTTCTGATCCGTCCATCCCAGCCGATCCGCACACCTTCGGCCGAGCGGCCGGGCTGGGTGCGAGTCGGCGTCATGGGCTTGCCTTCAGCAGCCGGAACCCGCCCAGCGGCCGCACTTCATAAGCGCCGCTGGCCGCCGGCACGACGGCCGTCTCGTATGGGCGCAATGTGACGGCATCCTCGCCCGCGACCACTTCGGCGCAGCCCTCGATCACCGTCAGGGCGTGAAAAGCCTCGCCGCCGGTGTCCAGCGCCAGCGGCCGGGTCTGCGAGGCGGCCAGGGCGAGCGTGAAGTAGGGGCAGTGGACGAGCGTCGCCAGGTCGCCATCGCCCAAGGCAGGGGGCGGGAGCAGGGGCGTATCGGCGTCGGGGTTGGCGACGGCGATCGATTGATCGATGTGCAGCATGCGGCCCCCGCTCTGCGGCCGGCCCCAATCGTAGACCCGGTAGGTGATGTCCGAGGTCTGCTGGACTTCGTAGATCAGCAGGCCGGGGCCGAGGGCGTGGATGGCGCCCGCGGGCATGAAAACGGTGTCACCAGCCTTCACGTCCCGGTAGTGCAGATGGTCGAGGATACGGCTGTCGCGGATGGCCGCGGCCAGGGTTTCAGCGTCGAGGCCGGGTTCGACGCCGGCGATCAGTTGGGCATTGGCGGCGGCATCCAGCACATGCCAGGCTTCGGTCTTGCCGAAATGACCGCGGCCTTCGAGGGCGAGGGCCTGCTCGTCGTTGGGATGCACCTGCACCGACAGCCACTGGGCGCAGTCGAGCAGCTTGATCAGCAGGGGAAAGCGAGCGCCGGTGCGGGCGAAGACGGTCTGGCCCAGCAGGGCGGGGCCATATTCCGCCGCCAGTTCGGCAAGGGTGCGGCCGGCGAAGCGGTCGGAGCGCTGCGAGCGCTCCGACCGCTGGCTGATGACGACATTCTCTTCGTGCACCGCCCACTGCTCGGCCGTCTGTTGGCCGGGACGTAGCCGCTGCCCGCCCCACACATAGTCGCGGTAACTGGGTTGGAGTTGGAGGATGGGGAGCATGAGAACAATCAACAATCAACAGTCAACAATCAACAGTCAAGGGTCAACGGCGGAAGGAGGGTTACGCCCAGGGCGTGGCGCTTGCACGACGAATATCGATCTGGTCGATGACGGCATTCCCCCGCCGCGTGACCAGGAACAGCACGGCATCGGCAATCTCGTCGGGCTGGATGAGGATCGAGCGGTCGAGATCAGGTCGGGCCTGCGAGGCCAGGTCCGTATCCACACCGCCGGGCAGGATGGCGTGGACGCGAATCCCGTCCGCCTGCACTTCCCGCGCCAGAACTTTGGTCATCCCCAGCAGGGCGTGTTTCGAGGCGCTATACAGAGCCTGGTTGGCGTAGCCCTTGACGCCGACGACCGAATTGATATTGACGATGAAACTGGGCGGGTGCAGCCGCAGGTGGGGCAGGGCCTCGCGACAGAGCAGGAACGGGCCGCGGGCGTTCACCGCCATCACCTCGTCCCATTCCGCCGCGGACGAGGCGGCCAACGGCTTGAAGACGCCGATGGCGGCGTTGTTGATCAGGATGTCCAGTCGCCCGAAGCGATCCACCGTTCCCTGCACCAGCCGCACGATGCCGGCCTCGTCCCGCAAGTCGGTGGGGATGGCGGCGGCCGCGCCGCGCCCGGCCTCGATCTCGGCCCGAACCCCCTCCAACTCGCCCGCCGTGCGCGCCGCCAGGACGACGGCCGCGCCCTCATGGGCCAGGGCCAGGGCGATGCTGCGGCCGATGCCCCGGCCGGCGCCGGTAACGATGGCGACCTTCCCGATCAGTGCAGACATGGCTGACAACTGTGCCACAAGCTGGGCCAGAGAACAAATTCAGCCCAGGGGTGCAGCTTGATGCGCATTCTTGCGCATTCTCGCACGCTTTTGCGACATCACGACCGGGATGCCTTGACTATCGAGCAAGATCGTGCTAGTCTGCATCGAAACCGGCGCGACCGTTGGACGCCACCTTCGCAGCCAGCCTGCGGTTCGCTTCGCCGGCCTCGCCCCCCCTGTGCCAAAGGAGACCCAATGACAATCGCCCCGACTGTTCTCGTTGTCGGCAGCCTCAACATGGATCAAATCTTCCGCCTGCCTCGCTTCCCGCGGCCCGGCGAGACGATGTTGGCGCCGGATGTCATCACCGCGCCGGGCGGGAAGGGCGCCAACCAGGCGGTGGCCGCGGCCCGCATGGGCGCCGGCGTGCGCATGGTCGGCTGCGTCGGTGACGATGCCTTCGGCGGCAGTCTGCGGCAGTCGCTGGTCGCGGCGGGCGTCGAGGCATCGGGCCTGCGGTCGCTGGCGGATGCCCCCACAGGCACGGCCTTGATCATGCTGGTGGAAGGGGAGGACAACAGCATCGTCGTGGCGCCCGGCGCCAACGACCGGGTGACGGTGGCCGCTCTCGACGCCATCGACTGGTCGGAGGTGGCCGTGCTGCTCGTCCAGTTCGAGATCCCGCTCGAGGTCACAGCCGAGGCCATGCGCCGGGCGCGCGCGGCCGGCGCCACCGTCATCCTCGACCCCGCCCCACCCCGCCCCTGCCCGCCCGACCTCCTGGCCCTGGCCCACATTCTCACCCCCAACGAAACCGAAGCCGAGGCCCTGGCCGGCCGCCCCGTCACCGACCTCGAGTCAGCCGAACAGGTGGGGCGCATCCTGCTGGCCGGGGGCGAACAACGCGTCATCGTCAAGCTGGGCGACCAGGGCGCGCTCGTCTGCACAGACTCCGGCTGCCGGCATTGGCCCGCCCTCCCCGTGCCCGTCCTCGACACCACCGCCGCCGGCGATGCCTTCTGTGGGGCGTTGGCTGCCGGTCTGGCCGCCGGCGCTGCTTTCGACCAGGCCATGACGACGGCCATGGCCGCCGGCGCCCTCGCCGTCACCAAACTCGGCGCCCAACCCTCGCTTCCCACCCGGATGGAGGTAGAGGAATTGTTGAGATGGGGGAGTGGAGATTAGTTATTGGAGATTGGTTATTGGAGATTGGCTATTGGTTATTGGAGATTGGTTATTGGTTATTGGAGATTGGTTATTTCTTGTGCAACATATCGTATCTCGCACCACGCCTCACGTTTCACGCCTCACGCCTCACGTTTCACGTTTCACGCCTCACGTTTCACGCCTCACGTTTCACGTTCCACGCATCACGTTTCACGTTTCACGCATCACGCACCACACCCCCATGCCGCTCCAAAAACTATCTCTAGGCGTCAAGACCGATCCCATCGAGTATCGTTACTCGTTCGAGTGGCTGTTTGAGCTGATGGCCGAAGAAGGCGTCTTTCACGCCCAACTCGGCTCTTTCGTCGAAATGTACTCGCTCCCCGACGCCTATTTCCTGCACTTGCGCGCCCTGGCAGCCGATTTCGGCATTCGCATCAGCAGTGTCTTCACCTCGCATCGGGAACTGGGCGGGCTATTCCGTTTCGAGCACCCGGCCTGGGAGCAGGTGGCGCGGCGCAATTTCGAGCGCATGATCGAGATCGGGGCGCTGGTGGGGGCCGATTCGGTGGGCGGCAATCCCGGCTCGGTGCTGCGCGACCGGCCGGAGAGCAAGGAACCGGGGATCCACCGCTACCAGGAGCACATGCGCCAGCTTCTGCACTATGCACACGCCTGCGGTCTGCCCGCCATCACCGCCGAAACGATGTCCTGCCTGGCCGAGCCGCCCACCCTCCCCGATGAAATCAAGGCCATGGGCGCTGAGTTGTTCGCCTACCACCGCCAGCATCCACACACCACCGCCGCCTTCGGCTACTGCGTCGACATCGCCCATGGCTACGCCGACCGGGAGGGCAAGGTCGTTTGGGATAACGCGCAACTGTTCGAGGCCGCCCTGCCCTATCTCAACCACGTCCACCTCAAAAACACCGACGCCCGCTTCGACGCCACCTTCGGCTTCGACCCGGACGAGAGGGCGCGCGGCATCGTCCAGATCGAACGCTTCCGCGACCTGTTGATCGAGCAGGGCGACAGCCTGCCGGTGAGCGAGGTGGTTGGCTATCTGGAGATCGGCGGCCCCAAAACCGGGCGGGATTATTCCGATTGGAGGCTCGAAACCCTTTTGCGCCCGTCTTTGCGCCATCTGAAAGCTGCTTTCGTCTATCCCACACACCGAAATTGAGACATGAAACACTATCGCAATCCTCTCGATGTGCATCAACCCATCGCCGCCGCCTATACGCATCAGATAGAAATTCGCGGCCCAGAACGATTGTTGGCGCTATCAGGCCAGGTCGGCCAGCGCGCAGACGGCTTCATACCGGATGATCCAATCGAGCAACTCGAGACTGCCTTCGCCAATGTGATCCATAACCTTGAGGCAGCAGGCATGGATGTACAGGATCTCTTCAAAATCACATTCTACCTGGTTGGCGATATCGACGCGAGGCGGCGGCGGGAGGTGACGGCATCGCGCTTGAACGGCCATCAACCGTGTATGACTGTCCTCTATGTTGCCGCACTTGCCAATCCAGTCTACAGGGTCGAGATCGACGCCTGGGCAAGCAAGGCTGAATAGAAATCGGGTTCGCCATGCCTCACGAAACACGCAACCCGCAGCCCGCCATCCAACTCGCCCCCTCGATGATGTGCGCCGACCTCTGGCGACTGGCCGAGACCGTGCGCGAGCTGGAAGCAGCGGGCGTGGACATGCTCCATTTCGACCTCATGGACGCGCACTTTGCGCCCAACCTGCCGCTGGGCCTGGGCCTGCTGGAATGGCTGCGCCCGCACACCGCTTTGCCCTTCGACGCCCACCTGATGGTCGAGGACAACGACTTCTTCATCCCCAGGCTGGCCGCGATCGGCGTCCAACAGGTTTCGGTCCATGTCGAGTCGGCCACCCACCTCGACCGCACGTTGTCCTCGATCCGTGGGCAGGGGATGAAAGCCGGCGCCGCCCTCAACCCCGCCACCCCGCCCTCTGCCCTGGCTTATGTCCTCGAACAACTCGATTTCGTCCTTGTCATGACCGTCAACCCTGGCTTTGCCGGGCAGAAACTGGCCCCCTCCGCCCTGCGCAAGATCGCCGACACCGCCGCCTTCTTGCGCGACCACGGCCGGGACATCCCCATCCAGGTCGATGGCAATGTCAGCTTCGCCAACATCCCCGACATGGCGGCGGCCGGGGCGACGATCCTGGTAGGGGGAAGCAGCAGCATCTTCGCCCCCACCGGCTCGCTGACCGAAAACGTCCACCAGGCCCGCCAGGCCGCGGAGCAGGGGGCGCAACGGAGGGTCGAAGGAGACCACCCATGAGCGAAAACATGATGCAGGCTCAGGTCTTGCACGCGGTCGGTGACATGCGCTACCAACGCATCCCCCGGCCCCAGCCCGGCCCCGGCCAGGTCCTTGTCCGTGTGGCTTTCTGCGGCATTTGCGGCTCCGACCTGCCGCGCACCTTCGTCAAGGGCGCCTATCGCTTCCCCATCGTCATCGGCCATGAGTTCGCCGGCACGGTGGCCGAGCCGGGGCCGGTGGTCAGCGGGCTGGCCGAGGGCGACCCGGTGGCCGTCTTCCCGCTGCTGTGGTGCGGCGTGTGCCCGGCCTGCGAACAGGGCAAGTACGCCCAATGCCTGAACTATGGCTATCTCGGCTCGCGCAACGATGGCGCCCTGGCCGAGTTCGTGCTGGCGCCGGCCCGCAACCTGCTGCCCGTGCCAGACGGCGTCTCGTTGGCGGCGGCGGCGATGACCGAACCGGCGGCCGTCGCCCTCCATGCCCTGCGCCGGGCTGGCCCCCTCCTCGGCCAAACCATCGCCATCTTCGGCGCCGGCCCCATCGGGCTGATGGCGGCGCAGTGGGCGCGGCTCATGGGCGCCGGCAAGGTGCTCGTCTTCGACATCGTGCCCCAAAAGCTGGCCCTGGCGCGAGAACTGGGCTTCGACGAGGCCTTCCACAGCCGAGCGGTGGAGGCTGTGCGCCAGGTGGAGGAGGAAACCGGCGGGCAGGGCGCCCATGTCTGCATCGAGGCCGCCGGTGCGCCCGCGGCCACCCTCCAGGCCCTGACTGCAGCCCGCCGAGGCGGGCGGGTGGTGCTTCTGGGCAATCCTAGCGGCGATGTCACCCTGCCGGCGGGGCTGATCTCGCAGTTCTTGAGGCGGGAACTGGCGCTGCTCGGAACATGGAACTCGGATTTCAGCGCCGCTGGCAACGATGACGACTGGCGGGCGGTGTTGGCGGCGATGGCGTCAGGCAGCCTCGACCTCGAACCGCTGATCACCCACCGCGTCCCGCTCGCCCATGCCTTCGAGGCCCTGAAAATGATGCGCGACCAGACCGATTTCTATGCGAAAGTGCTGGTCGATTGCACTTGAATCGGCAGCGTGAAACGTGATGCGTGAAACGTGATGCGTGATGCGTGTTCCGTGGTGCGTGTTGCGTCTTGCGTGTTCCGTGTTCCGTGAAACGTGATGCGTGATGTGTGAAAAACGTCGGCGACTCTTGCGGCTCACGTTTCAGGGTCAAGTTTGTCAACAACACCGAAAAAATCCGCGTTCCTCCGCGTACCAAAAAAAGAAAAATCCGCGTTCCTCCGCGTTCATCCGCGTACCAAAAAAGAAAAAAAATCCGCGTTCCTCCGCGTTCATCCGCGTACCAAAAAAGAAAAGAATCCGCGTTCCCCCGCGTTCATCCGCGTACCAAAAAAGAAAAGAATCCGCGTTCCCCCGCGTTCATCCGCGTACCAAAAAAGAAAAGAATCCGCGTTCCCCCGCGTTCATCCGCGTACCAAAAAACCAAAAGGAGAAATTGATGCTTGCTGCTGTCCTAGAAAATCTGAACCAGATGGTGGTCAAAGAAGCGCCCACGCCCGAAATCGACGACGATTCGGCCTTGATGCGGGTCGAGAACACCAGCATCTGCGGCTCCGACATCCGCATTTTTCATTACGGCAACCCCCGCGTCACCCCGCCCGCCATCCTCGGCCACGAGGCTTCGGGCGTGATCGTCCGTGTGGGCAAGAACGTCACGCGGGTGAAGGAGGGCGACCGGGTGGCGATCGGGGCCGACTTCCCCTGCGGCAACTGCAAATGGTGCCGCAACGGCCTGCTGAACAACTGCACCACCAACTACGCCGTCGGCTATCAGATCCCCGGCGCCTTCGCCCAATACATGCGCCTGCCCAAGCTGCTGCTGCAAGGCCCCGTAACCCGGATTGCCGACAGCCTGGGACACCAGGAAGCCGCCCTGGCCGAGCCGCTGGCCTGCGCCATCAACGGCTTCGAGCTCGTCAACCTCTCGTTGGGCAAGAGCGTCGTCATCATCGGCCTCGGCCCCATCGGCTGCATGATGATCGACCTGGCCCGGCTGATGGGCGCCACCAAAGTCATCGGCGTCCAGCGCAGCCAACTGCGGATGGAGATCGCCAAGAGCTACAGCGCCGACGCCTACATCGACGCCAGTTCCGAAGATGTCGTCGCTCGCTGTCTGGAAGAAACCGATGGTGAGGGTCCGGACATCGTCATCACCGCCAGCGGTTCGGTCGAGACGCACGAACAGGCGGTGGAAATGGTGGCGCACCGGGGCTATGTCAATCTCTTCGGCGGCCTGGCCAAAGGCACGCGACCAATCTCCATCCTCTCCAATACCATCCACTACAAAGAATGCTTCCTCACCGGCTCGCACGGCAGCACACCCCGCCAACATGAACTGGCCGTCCATCTGCTGGAGAAGGGCCTGGTGCGGGTCAAGCCGCTGATCACCCACCACTTCGCCCTGGCCGAGATCAACGCCGCCTTCGAGGCGATGGAATCACGGCAGGGGATGAAGGTGATGATCCACAACCAGGGGTGAGAGTCGCCAACTCGCCGCACGCCGTGACTCTACGCAGGCAAGGTGATCGTGAACGTCGTCCCTTGCCCCACTTCGCTGGCGACGCTGATGCGGCCGCCCTGCGCCTCGGTCAACGATTTGGCGATGGCCAGGCCCAGACCCGACTCGCCTTCGGATTCGCTGCGCGCCCGGTCCCCGCGGTAGAAACGCTCGAAGACCTTGGGCAGGTCGTCGGCGGCAATGCCGACGCCGGAATCGCGCACAAGCAGACGCACCTGGCCCGGCGCCGCCTCGGCTGCTAACGAAACGCTCCCCCCGCTCAGTGTGAAACGCAAGGCATTGCTGACCAAGTTGTTGAGCACCTGGGCCATCCGTTCGGGGTCGACCATCACCTCCGGCAACGTGGGGTCGGCGCGCACCTGCAGGGTGATATTCTTTTCGGCGGCGGCGACGGCATGGGCGGCAGCGACGCGGTCGAGCAAGGACTGCGGCGCACACTTGACGAGCGCCAGCGAAAGCTCGCCGGCATCGGCCAGAGAGAGGGTGCGGAGATCGTCGATCAGCCGTTGCAGATGCATGGCTTCGTCGTGCATGACGCCGTACATGGCCGGGGCGCCCTTGAGCTTGCCATCGGACAGGGCCTCGGTATAGCCGAGAATGACGCTGAGGGGGGTGCGCAGATCGTGGGCGATGTCGGCGGTCATCTGCCGGCGCAACTCGGACTCGCGGGCCAGGTCGGTGCTCATGCGGTTGAAGCTCGCGGCCAGTTCGCCGATCTCGTCGCGGGTGTGCACCTCCACCTGCCGCCCCAGTTCACCCTGGGCGACGGCCTGTGTGGCCAGCGTCAGGTCGCGCACCGGCCCGGAGATGCCGCGAGCCAGGAGGATGCCGAGCAGCAGTGCCGCCGCCGTAGCGCCGAGGGCGCCGAAGAGGATGGCACGATTCACCCGCTGTAAGAAGGCCGCTTCGGGCGACGGCCGTGAGGAGGTGGCGACGCCATCGGTCTCGAATAGCAGGCGGCCGACCACCTGGCCATCCACCGCCACCGGCACCGCGCGGGTTAGGTCGGCGCGCGACAACTTCTGCCCCACCTGGTAGCTACCGCCGCCATAAATCACTTCACCCACGCCATCGGCCAATACCACCGGCGCCGGCGCAAATTCCGGCCCGTGTCGCCAGGGCGTGCGAATGACGATGGCGCCGATATTCTCCCAGCTCCCTTCCTCCTGATAAAAGCTCGTCAGGCTTTGCAGCAAGTTGGATTGATAGGCGTCGAGTACAAAACGGTCGAACTCGCTGCGCGTGCGCAGACCGACGAAGAGCGCGACCAGAACGGCCCCGATCAACCCCACGACCAGGAAAGAAAGGGTGAGTTTGAGTGTGAGCGAGCGCATGACGGAGTGCGAAGTGCGAATTGCGGATTGCGAAGTGCGAAGTGCGAAACAGGGGACCTGTTGCCCATTATCGATCACATTTGATACAATAACTCTCTACATGTCTACCTGTCTACTTGTCTACTTGTCTACTTGTCTACCTGTCTACTTGTCTTCCTATCTACTTCCCCACCGCAAAACGATAACCGGCCCCATAAACAGTCTCGATGTAGCGAGGGTTTTTGGGGTCGGGTTCGATTTTGGCGCGCAGGTTGCGGATGTGGACGTCGATCGTGCGTTCGTAGCCCTCGTAGGTGTTGCCCTGCAGGTGATCGAGCAGGTCGAGTCGCGACCACACCCGGCCCGGTTTGAACATCAGCGCCTCCAGCAGGCCGAATTCGGACGGGGTGAGATCGACCGGCTTTGCTGCCACGGTCGCCTGACGCGTCTCGCGATTGAGCGCCACATCACCAGCTTGCAGCAGATGGTCGTCACCCTTCGCCTCGCCGTTGGCACGGCGTAGCACGGCCCGCACCCGCGCCGATAACTCGCGCAGGCTGAACGGCTTGGTCACATAGTCATCGGCGCCCAACTCCAGGCCCAGCACCTTGTCGCTCTCCTCCATCCGGGCGGTGAGGACGATGATCGGCGTGCGGTGACTGGGGCCAACCTCGCGCAGGAACTCGTAGCCACCCATCTCCGGCATCATCAGATCGAGGATGATCAGGTCGGGTGACTCCTGTTCGGCCAGGCGCAGACCCTCGCGGCCGTTGGCCGCCGTGACCACCCGCCAGCCTTCCTGCTCCAGATAGCTGCTCACCATCTGGCGCAGGTTGCGGGAATCGTCGATAACGAGGATTTTGGGCATGGGGGGGGAGTGGAGATTGGTTATTGGAGATTGGTTATTGGAGATTGAAAGGCGACCTGCCACCTGCGACCTGCGATCCTTCGTTTCACTCAAGACAAGCTCTGCCACTTGCGACCTGCCACCTACCCATCCACCTGATTGGCGGTGAACTCAAGCTGCAAGGTCACGTCATCGGCGACGGTGTCGACCGAGGGAGAGTCGGGGATGAAGAGGCCGAAGTCGCGCCACAGGATTCTGGTCTCGGCCAGCCCCTTGATCTGCTCGGTCGAGACGGCGGTCACGGTCACATCGAACACGACCGGGCGCGTCACATCGGTGATGGTGAGATTGCCGGCCACCTGAAAGGCTACGGTATCGCCAGGCAACACCGACGCCGGCATCCCCCGGATCTCGGTCGGCGCGAAGGTGATGAACTCGAAGTCGTTGGTGCGCAGGATCTGGTTCTTGATCGCCCGGTTGCGGAAGTTGTTGTCGGTGGTGAGGGTGCGGGCGTTGACCTGGATGACGCCGATCTGCGAGTTGGCCGGGTTGGCGGCGTCGATGCTGATCTGCCCCGCCGCCTGGTTGGTGACGCCAACCACGGTGTTATCCGCCCCTCGCAACACCTCTTGGATGACAAAGCGCGCTTCGGTTGCTTGCTGCACGATCTCGAAGATCACCGGACCGGTCGCCGCCGGCCCAGGCCCCGGCGTGGGGCCGGCTGCCGGCTCGGATGCGGGCGTGGCTGAGGAATCAGCCTCCGCCGCTTCCGTCGTAAGGATGGCAGCCGGAGCCTGGGTAGGGGCAGGCGTGAGCGTGGCCGGTGCGGGGGTGGCAATTGGAAGAGCAGCAATAGGCTGGCTTGCTTCTTCGGGGGTCTTCAAGAAGGTGTAGGCAACGAACACCACGACGACGAGACCGACGATGGCGGCGACAGCAAGAATAGCGCTGATTCGTTTGGACACGGTTGAAATCCTGGTGCGGGTGTTGGCGAGTGCGAAGGAGGTCAATCGAGGGCGAAGGCGATATCGAAGGTTGCTTCGTAGTGTGAACCCACCTGCACAACGGGCAACACCATCTGTTCGCCGCCGCTGTTGAGATAGATGTTGTCCTCGCTGTTATGGGTATCGCGCGTTCCTTTGGCGGCATAGGGCGCCTGGCTATGCACCTGATCGGTGAGACTCTCTTCGAAGAAAAACTGGGAGATGAAATGGTAACTGGCTGGGTTGGCGACCAGTGCATCCCGAATCTTGAAATGGATATGGACGGCGCGGCCTCTGTACCAGCCCGGATAGATGGTGGTGAAGTTGGCTGCTCCGTTTGCATCTGTGACCTGATAACCGCGCAGGAACTTCTGGCCCACAGTGCCTTCGTTCTGAACATCGGAATAAAGGCCGGCTGCGTCACAGTGCCAGATATCGACATAGGCGCCGGGAAGGGGAGTGCACTGGTTATTTCCCACGCTAAAGACGCGCAAGGCCAGGCGCAGTTCCGTTCCTACCCGCACCAAACCGCTTATGGGATCGCTGCGAATGTCGGCGCGGTTGAGCTGCTCATCGACGAAGTAGGGGCCAACGGTCATCTCCGGACGCACGACACAGATGCCGCCTGGCGTCGAAGTTGGCGTTGCTGTCGGCTGAGCGGTTCCACCCTCGCCGCCTGTCACCATCGGTAGATAGGTGATCTTGCCCAACAGACCGCCCCCACCGAGAAAAAGGGCAAGCGAGCCGCCGCCTACGAGTCCTAGTAGCTGCCGTCGCGTCAAGACGCGGCCGACTTGCCGATCGTCATTGTCCATTTCTGTGTTCCTCCACTTTAGGGCCGGGCGCCGAGGGTCAGCGAGAGGTCGAGCGAGCGCCCGTTGCGCAGCACGGTGACGGTGATCTTCTGGCCTACGGCGGTGTGGAAGGCCAGATAGCTATTGAGATCCGAGAAATCCTTGATCGGCTGGCTGTCGATCCGCACGACGAGATCGCCGCCTCGTCCGCTGCTGGCATCGGCTGCGCGCAGCCCGGCGCGGGCGGCGGGGCCGCCGGCCTGGACGCCGAGCACATAGGCGCCCTCGCCCTGGGCAAGACCATAGGCCGCTTGTTCGCTCAGGCTCAGACTGTCGGCGAAGCTCACGCCCAGGTAGGGATAGTTATAGCTGCCGGTCTCGATCAGGCTGGGGACGATGCGCCGCACCGCCGCCACCGGGATCGAGAAGCCCACGCCCGAATTCACCCCGGTATCGGTGGCGATGGCCGAGTTGATGCCGACCACCTCGCCGGCGAGATTGAGCAGTGGCCCGCCCGAATTGCCGGGATTGATGGGAGCGTCGGTCTGGATGACCTCGGGCAGTGAATAGGCATTGGTCGAGGTCGTAGCGCCGCGCTGCGAGCGCAGGCTACGGTCGAGGCCGCTGACGATGCCGAGCGACATCGAACCTTGCTCGCCAAAAGGATTGCCGATGGCGACGACGAACTGTCCCACCTGAACGGCGTCGGGTTGCGCCAGGGGCAGGGGCGTGACGCCCGCCGGCAGGTCACCAACTTTGAGCACGGCCAGGTCGCTATCGACATCGCGACCGACCAGCGTCGCCCGTTGGCGCTCGCCATCGGCGAAGACGACCTCGAAACTACTGCCACCCGAGACGACATGATTGTTGGTGACGATGTGACCTTCATCATCGTAGACGAAGCCGCTGCCGCTGCCGAGATTGGGGACGATGATATAGACGACGGCCGGGTTGGTGCGCTGATACAGGTCAATCAGCATCTGTTGGAGGTCGGAACTGAAGGCGGGGGCGCTGGTTTGCGGCAAGGCGACTGCGACTGTGGCGGTCGGGGCGCCGGCCTGAGCGTTGGCTTCTGCTTGCAGCCGTTGTACGACCTGCTGCACGATGGTCTCGATGCGGCCATTGTCCGTGCTCTCAGCGGTTGCCAGACGCCGCACCACCTGCTCGACGATGGCATTGGCATCGAGTGTTGGCGCCGCCGTTGGTTCGACATCGGGACGAGCCGCGCCACAGGCGCCGAGGCTGAGGGTCAAGACAAGCAAGACGGCGGCAACGAGGGAAAGGCGCAGCCGCAAAAGGGGGGCGGACATGGTGTGTGCGACCGGTGGATGGAAATGGTGAGCCTGGCGTCGCAAGCAAGGAACTTACGACGCCAGGCGACGGAAAGGGAAGGGGCGGGCGACTGGCGGCGCCGACTAGTGGGGGCGTCGCCGGGCGCCCTGGCGGGAGTTAGAAGCGGAAGAACGAGGGGGTTGTGGTAGTGGAGGGAGCCGTCGAGGAACTGCCCGACGAGGGGGCGCCGAACCACTGGCCGTCGAAACCGCCGCGCCCGTGGCCGCGTCCACCAAAGCCGTGCATCCCGAAGTCAGGGCCGCCGAGACCGCGCATCCCGAAGCCGAAGCTCTGGTTGCTGAGGATCTGATCGGCCTGAGCCTGCGTGATCACGCCCGCCTTGACGGCGGCGTTGACGGCATCTTCGTAGAGCGAGCGGATCTTGTCCTGCAGGCCTTGCGTCTGGAAGTAATTCTGCAACGCCTGCTGAGCCTTCATCTGGTCGGCCTGCTCCTGGGTGATGTTGCCGGCCTCGACGGCAGCGGCCAGAGCCGCATCCTGGGCCTTGACCCTGGCAGCCTGGAGGTCAGCGGTCGAGATGTCCAGGGCCTTGGCCAGGAGTGCTTCCATGTCGATGGTGTCGGCGCCGAGCAGTCCGAAGTGGCCAAGTTCGCGGCCCCAGACGCTGCCCGACCGCTGCTTGAGGGCGTCGGCCTGGGCCTGCGTGATCAGCCCATCGGCCAGCGCCTGGTCGATGGCAGCATCATTGGCCTCTTGCTGGGCCGTCTGCAACTCGGCGGCAGTGATGCCGAGGGCGTCGGCCAGGTAGGTGTCACTGACGCCAGTGCCGCCGCGTCCACCGAGACCGCCCGGGCCACCGTGGGCGGAGGCCGTCTGCGCCGAGGTCAACGAAACCACCAGTGCAAATGCAGCGACGGCGACAGCGCCGGTAACGAGGGTGAGCCATTTCCTGCTTCTTGTCATCTTGGTTCTCCTTGAGAGAGTGTGAGAAAGCTGGGAGGGGAGACCGATTGCTCCGCTCCGGCAAACCATCAGCGTGGTTTGTTGCTTGCAGCTTAGCCGTTTTGGCGCTGGTAATGGTTCAGGAAATATGAAGAGATGGTGGAGGGATTGTTCATCCGTAAGCGCATGCCATCATTCCCTGGCGGAGCCAGAGGCCCCGGACAGATAGAATCGAAACCAGGCCAGCGTCCGCTCCCAAGCGTCGGCTGCAGCAACAGGGTCGTAGCTGCTAGCGCGGGTGTCGTTGAAAAAGGCGTGTTGGGCGCCCTCGTAGAGTTGAAACTCGTTTGGCACGCCGCTGGCGTCGAAAACGGCGTGCATGGCGCGATAGCCATCGGCAGGGATGCGGTCGGCACTGCCAAGTAGGCTGAGGATGGGCGCCCTGACACGAGCGGCCTCGCCGGGGCCGAGCGGAGAGCCATAGAAGACGACGGCAGCATCGAGACTGGGGTCGCTGGCGGCGGTCTGCAACACCAGCCCGCCACCCATGCAGAAGCCGACGATGCCCACCTTGCCATTGCTGCCATCTTGCGCCCTCAACCAGGTCATGGCCTGCTGGATCTCGGACACAGCGGCAGCACTATCCAGCGCCATCGCCAATTTGCGGGCCTCGTTCGGTTCCGTCGTTGCCACCCCATGATAGAGGTCGGGCGCGAAGGCCACGAAACCGGCCCCGGCAAAGCGCCGCGCCACCTCCTTGATATGGTCATTCAGTCCCCACCATTCCTGGATGACGATGACGGCCGGCTTCTGCTCCCCATCCTCATCAAAAGCCAGATAACCGGTCAGTTTCTCGCCCCCCGCCTCGGCATATTCGACCACACCAGCGCTCAGCCCGTCCTCGCTGGCCAGACCCGGAGAAGTGGGCGGCTGAGTGGCATCGACCACAGGCGGCGGCGGCCCAGCCACAGGCGCGCAGGCTGCAAGCAGGCTGGTGGCTGCAGCCAGGCTGCCAAAGGCCACGGTCGCTCTGGTCAGAAACTCCCGGCGACTGATGTCGCCGGTCTGAAGGGCATGGACCAGTTCTTGGGATTGCACGCGATTCATCGGATAGCTCCTTCCTTGACTACCCACCTGACTGTTTCCCTAGTTGAACCTGCCGGGTGGAGCGAAGTTGGTGTCGTTGGTGTACGACAGTTTAGCCGCAATGGCTCCCCCTGACAGCAACAAGGATCGCAGAAACAGCAGATGGTGAGAAGCGCCCCTGCTCAGGAGGGCGGCGTCAGCTACGGTGTTGCCACCTTTGCCTGGTGCAGATGCCACCAATGACCCCCATCCTACCTTCCGCCCCACCCGGCCGCCGGTCGCACCACCGCCGCATCCTGCTGCTCTGCGGCTTTGTCACCCATCGCTTCAGTCAGGGCATCCCGTAAGGAAGGCGAGTAGGTGCCCGCCGCTGCTGGGGGTTGATCCGCGAAGGGCGCGAAGTAACGCGAATAGGGGAGCATTTTCACACGCCGCGCCGAACAGCTATACTCTGCCCCACCGTTCGCCCCCCTCCCCCCCAATCTCTCAATCTCCCCTTCTCTCCCCCTCCCTGCGTCCCTGCGTCTCCCCTTCTCTCCCCCTCCCCCCATGATCCGCCCCCTCACCAACGCCGACCGCGACTCCGCCTATGCCTTCTGCGCCCAGAACCCGCCCCTCAACCTCTATTTCCTGGGAAATCTGGAGACGCTGGGGCTGGAAACCGACATCTGCCAGTTCTGGGGCAGCTTCGACGCGCAGAGCCAGATCAACGGCGTCCTCAACCGCTATATGGATGGCTGGAACATCGCCGATGGGCCGGGCTGCGATTACGCCGGCTTCGGCCAGGTGCTGGATTCCCATCCTGCCGGCGCCGCCCGCCTGCAAGACAACACCCGCCACACCCCCAGCTTCCAGCCATTCATCCACCGCTACCGGGCCGGTGAAGAGATCATCGAATATCTCTGCGACCTCGACGCCGCCGACTTCAACCCGACCGGCGCCCTGTGGCCCGTGCGCCGCGCCACCCTGGCCGATTTCGACGCCCTCTGCGCCCTCTATGCCGGGGCCGAGGACATGGCCCGCACCCCCCGCGGCGTCGAGCGCCCCCTCACCAGCGGGCGCGTCTTCGTCGTCGAAATCGCTGGCGCCATCGTCAGCTCGGTTTTGACCAACGCCGAAACACGCACAGCCGCCATGATCGGCGGCGTCTACACCCCGCCCCACCACCGCGGCCACGGCTATGCCTTTGCCGCCATGTCCGCCCTCTGCCGCTCCCTGCTCGACGACGGCCTGCGCCCCGTTCTCTACTACCACCACCCCGCCGCCGGCGCCATCTACCGCCGCCTGGGCTTCCGCGACCTGGGCCTGTGGCGGGCGGTGAGATTGGAGAGAGTAGACAGGTAGACAGGTAGACAGGTAGACAGGTAGACAAGTGGCAGGTCGCAAGTGGCAGGTCGCAGGTGGCAGAGCTTGTCCTGAGTGAAACGATGGATCGCAGGTGGCAGGTGGCAGGTGACAATCTCCAATAACCAATAACCAATCTCCAATCTCCACGCACCACGCACCACGGAACTCGGAACTCGGAACACGGAACACCATGCTCATCCCCATCCTCATGGGGTCGGTTGCCGACCTCGAACACGCCCGGAAAATCGTCAAGGCCCTCGATGCTTTCGGTCTCGCCAGCGAGATGCGCGTGGCCTCGGCCCACAAGACGCTGGAGCACCTCATCGCCGTGCTGGATGAGTACGAAAGCCGGGACGAGCCGCGCGTCTACATCACCATCGCCGGGCGCTCGAACGCCCTCAGTGGGGCGGTGGATGCCCGCGTCAGCGCCCCCGTCATCGCCTGCCCGCCCTACTCCGACAGCTTCGGCGGGGCCGATATCTTCTCCTCGATCCGCACCCCATCGGGCGTGGCCCCGGCCCTGGTGCTCGACCCCGACAACGCCGCCCTGCTCGCCGCCAAGATCCTGGCGCTCGGCGACAAAGCCCTGGCCGAGCGCGTGCGGCAGGCGCAAGAGGCAGGCCGCAACAAGGTCATCGACGCCGACGCCTGGCTGCGCACGCTTTCGTGAGCGACCTTCCTACGCCCTGCACACCTGTTTGACAAATCCCCAACTCCCGTTATACTTCCCCCCACCAAATCGGGGAATCGAATGTTTTGTGCACTCAACGTCGAGTCGTCTGTTTTTCGCACCTCACCACGTTGGCGTGATGAACACGCCGCCACCACCCTCTCACTCACCTCATTCAAGGAGAAGAAGCGTATGAAGCAATTCAAGTGGATCACTCTTGCCCTGCTTGTGATCCTCACCCTCGTCCTCGCTGCCTGCGGCGGCGGCGGCGCTGCCCCGACAGCGGCCCCCACCGCGGCCCCCGCCGCCACCGAGGCCCCCACCGCCGCCCCGGCCGCCACCGAAGCGCCGACGGCCGCCCCCGCCGCCGGCTACACCTGTGGCGATCCGCTGGGCTGTGTCGAACTTGGCCCTGGCGACCCGATCAAGTTTGGCTATGCGCTGGTGACGGCTGGCCCGAACGCCACCCTCGGCCAGGACTCGGTGCGGGGCATGGAGATCGCCGCCGATGACATGGGCAACGAACTGCTCGGCCATCCCATCGAGATCGTGGGCGAGGACAGCGGTTGTAGTCCCGAAGGCGGCCAGGCGGCTGCCACCAAGCTGGCCTCCGACACCTCTCTGGTCGGCATCGTCGGCACCTCCTGCTCCTCCGAGGCTCGCGTCGGCATCCCCATCCTGACCGAGGCCGGTCTGAGCATGATCTCGCCCTCCAACACGGCGCCCGACCTGACCGATCCCGCCAAGCACATCTACGGCTACTTCCGCACCGCCCACAACGACAAGGTGCAGGGTCGCGTGGCGGCTGAGTTCGTCTACAACGAACTGAAATTGACCAAGGCCGCCACCATCCACGACGGTTCGGTCTATGCCCAGGGTCTGGTCAACGCCTTCACCGAGAACTTCGAGAAGCTCGGCGGCAAGGTCGTCTCCGCCCAGGCTGTCAATGCCGGCGACACCGACATGCGCCCGGTGCTCACCACCATCGCCGCCGCAGGCCCGGAGATCGTCTACTACCCCATCTTCGTCGCCGAGGGCGGCTTCATCACCTCGCAGATCCGCGAAGTACCGGGGCTGGAGACGGTCAAGACCATGGGGTCGGACGGCATCTTCTCGCCCGACTTCATCAAGGCCGCCGGTGAGAACGTCGTCGGCATGTACCTCAGCAGCCCCGACTTCAGCGCCTTCGGCGATGCCTACCAGACCTTCCTCAAGGAGCATCAGGCCAAGTACGGCGAACCGCCCGTCAGCGCCTTCCATGCCCACGCCTACGACGCCACCAACGTCTTCGCCCAGGCCATCAGCGCCGTGGCCGTCGAAGATGCCGCCGGCACGCTGTACATCCCGCGCACGGCCCTGCGCGACACCATCGCCGCCACCAAAGACTTCAAGGGTCTGACCGGCAACATCACCTGCGACCCCAATGGCGACTGCGCCGACCCCAAGATCGCCGTCTACGAGGTCAAGTCGGCCACCGACTGGAACCCCAACGTCACCTCGCCGATGAAGATCTACCCCGAGGCGGCCGCAGCGGCCATGACCGGCCCCCAGATGGTGGACACCTACACCTGTGACGATCCGTTGGGCTGTGTGGAGATTGCAGCCGGCGACCCGATCAAGTTCGGTTATGCGCTGGTGACGGCTGGCCCGAACGCCACCCTCGGCCAGGACTCGGTGCGGGGCATGGAGATCGCCGCCGATGACATGGGCAACGAACTGCTCGGCCATCCCATCGAGATCGTGGGCGAGGACAGCGGTTGTAGTCCCGAAGGCGGCCAGGCGGCTGCCACCAAGCTGGCCTCCGACACCTCTCTGGTCGGCATCGTCGGCACCTCCTGCTCCTCCGAGGCTCGCGTCGGCATCCCCATCCTGACCGAGGCCGGTCTGAGCATGATCTCGCCCTCCAACACGGCGCCCGACCTGACCGATCCCGCCAAGCACATCTACGGCTACTTCCGCACCGCCCACAACGACAAGGTGCAGGGTCGCGTGGCGGCTGAGTTCGTCTACAACGAACTGAAATTGACCAAGGCCGCCACCATCCACGACGGTTCGGTCTATGCCCAGGGTCTGGTCAACGCCTTCACCGAGAACTTCGAGAAGCTCGGCGGCAAGGTCGTCTCCGCCCAGGCTGTCAATGCCGGCGACACCGACATGCGCCCGGTGCTCACCACCATCGCCGCCGCAGGCCCGGAGATCGTCTACTACCCCATCTTCGTCGCCGAGGGCGGCTTCATCACCTCGCAGATCCGCGAAGTACCGGGGCTGGAGACGGTCAAGACCATGGGGTCGGACGGCATCTTCTCGCCCGACTTCATCAAGGCCGCCGGTGAGAACGTCGTCGGCATGTACCTCAGCAGCCCCGACTTCAGCGCCTTCGGCGATGCCTACCAGACCTTCCTCAAGGAGCATCAGGCCAAGTACGGCGAACCGCCCGTCAGCGCCTTCCATGCCCACGCCTACGACGCCACCAACGTCTTCGCCCAGGCCATCAGCGCCGTGGCCGTCGAAGATGCCGCCGGCACGCTGTACATCCCGCGCACGGCCCTGCGCGACACCATCGCCGCCACCAAAGACTTCAAGGGTCTGACCGGCAACATCACCTGCGACCCCAATGGCGACTGCGCCGACCCCAAGATCGCCGTCTACGAGGTCAAGTCGGCCACCGACTGGAACCCCAACGTCACCTCGCCGATGAAGATCTACCCCAAGTAAGGACGCGGTAGCCGGCGCCGACCGGCGCTTGGCTCCACCTGCTGCCCCATTTGCAGTACGAAGGGCGGGGCGGTTGGCGATGCACCCATCGCGGTTGGCGATGGTATCCATCGCCCAACTTCCCCGCCCTTTTTGTAGGTCGATGCAGTTACTGGATAGCAGTTATTGGTGATTGGTTATTGAATGGCAATAACCAATCACCAATAACCAATCACACAGGAGGAGGGAGTCCATGCTTGCACGCCTGCGACGTGAATTCGACCTGGCAGACCTCGTTCTCTATCTCATCGGGCTTGGGCTGCTCATCGCCATTGTCTATGGGTCGATTGCGACCCTGCGCAGTGGCAAGTACACGACCGCACAGTGGTTCAATTTCATCATCTTTGGGTTGGCGCAGGGGGGGATTTATGCGCTCATCGCCTTGGGCTACACGATGGTCTACGGCATCCTGGGCATGATCAACTTCGCCCACGGTGAGTTCTTTATGATGGGCAGCTTCGGGGCCTTCTTCACTTCGGCGGCACTGACGGAAATGGGTTTTCTGCAGAACAATCCGATCCTCTCCATCCTGCTGATGATGGCCGTGGCGATGACAGTCTCAGCCACGGTGGCGGTGCTCTCCGAGCGGATCGCCTACCGCCCCTTGCGCCGGGCGCCGCGCCTGGTGCCGCTGATCACCGCCATCGGCGTCTCCTACTTCCTGCAATACACGGCCCGAGGGTTGTTCGGCTCCAGCGTCAAAGCCTTCCCCAACATCTCTGCCCTCAGCGGCGCCGTGCAGGTGGGCCCGGTTGCGATGCAGAAATCGCAGATCGCCGTCTTCGTTGTGGTTGGCTTGATGTTGCTGCTGCTGTTCTTCATCGTCCAACGCACCAAGGTCGGGCGGGCCATCCGCTCGGTGGCCGAGGATAAGGATGCCGCCGCCTTGATGGGCGTGGACGTCGACCGCACCATCGCCACCACGTTCCTCATCGGCGGCGTCATGGCCGGGGCAGCAGGGGTGATGTACGGCATCGTCTTCCGCCAAGCCGCCTTCTGGATGGGCTTCGTTCCGGGTCTCAAGGCGTTTACGGCGGCGGTGTTGGGCGGGATCGGCAACATCGCCGGGGCGGTGCTGGGGGGAATCTCATTGGGTGTGATCGAATCCGTTGGCCCCAGCCTCTTCCTCGATGGCCTGGGCATCGCCGCGCCCCACCAGCTCAAGGACGCCATCGCCTTCACCGTGCTGGTGCTCATCCTCATCTTCCGTCCCACCGGCATTCTGGGCGAGCGCCTGTCCAAACGGGCCTGAACGAAAAGGAGACGACTGATGAAATCCGATCGACCCTTCACGCTGACCGACGCCGCCAGGTATGGTCTCTACGGCGGCATCGCCGCTATCCTGATCGCCCTGGTGGGGATGGTGCAGGCCTTCGCCAAGACCGGCATCATCGCCAACCTGATCACGATGGCGCAAGTCCTGGTCTACGGTCTGGCCTTCGTGGTAGCCATCATTGTGGCTGGACGGGCGGCCCGCAGCCGCCGCAGCCTGGCCGTCCCGGCCGCCGTCATCGCCGGGGCGGTGTCTATGCTGCTGCTGGCGCTGCTGGCGCTGTTGATCGACCGCGTCAACCTGCGCGAGATCTTCACCAATGCCGGCAAGGAACTTGCCAACTTGCTGCTGCCCGGCGAGGAAATCGGGCTGACCAGCGCCCTCATACTCACCGCGATTGGCGCCGCCGTTGGCTTGGTCGCCGGTTTGTTCACCTTTATTCCGGCCAAACTGCGCAGCGCCCTCATCGGCGGCGCCGGCGCCGTGATCCTGGTGGGGCTGATGCAGGACGTCCTGATTCCCGTTCTGCCTGAGAGCGTGGACAAGTTCCTCTACGTCTCCAAAGGCTTGAAACCGCTGGGGGCGTTGGCGATCTTCGTCCTCTTCTTCGTCCTCGTCTATCTCAACGCGATGCGCCGCCGGACGGGGACGAGCCGGCTGGATCGCTTGCCCCCGCAGCAGCGGCAGGTCGCCCGCTTTGCCCTCACCCTGGTCGCCCTGATCATCCTCACCCTGCTCCCGCGCGTCCTGGGACCTTTCTTGAGCGAGGTCGCCGACCAGGTAGGCTTCTACATCATCATGGCCCTGGGCTTGAATGTGGTGGTGGGTTTTGCCGGCATGCTCGACCTGGGCTACGTCGCCTTCTATGCCATCGGCGCCTATACCATGGCCGTGCTGACCACACCCGAACTGCCGGTGGTGCGCGAGTTCCTGCCACAGCTTACGTTTTGGGAGGCGCTACCCTTTGCCGTCGGCGCGGCCCTGCTGGCGGGCATCTTCCTCGGCATCCCAGTGCTGAAGACGCGCGGCGACTACCTGGCCATCATCACCCTCGGCTTCGGCGAGATCATCCGCCTGCTGGTGCTCTCGGATGCGCTCAAGCCTTTGCTGGGCGGCGCCCAGGGCATTACCGGCGTCGGCCGTCCCAAGATCGCCGACTTCACCGCCACCAACCCGCAGCAATTCTACTACTTCATCCTCGTCGCCATCGTCATCGCCTGGTTCATCACTTCCCGCCTCAAGGCCTCGCGACTGGGGCGGTCATGGATGGCCATCCGCGAGGACGAGGACGTGGCCGCGGCCATGAGCATCAATCTGGTGGGCTACAAGCTGCTGGCCTTTGCCACCGGCGCCACCCTGGCCGGGCTGAGCGGCGCCCTGTTCGGCTCCAAGTTGGGGTCGATGGTGCCGGCCTCGTTCAACGTCCTGGTCTCGATCAACGTACTGGCGGTGCTGATCGTGGGCGGCATGGGCAGCCTGCCCGGCGCAATCGTGGGCGCCATCGTCCTCATCGGCTTGCCCGAACTGCTGCGCGAGTTCAACGAGTTCCGCTGGTGGGTCTACGGCGCCGTCCTCGTCTTCATGATGCTCAACAAGCCCGAAGGTCTGTGGCCCGAAGCCACCCGTGTGCGCGAGCTGCACGAAGCTGCGGCAGAAGAACACACCCACGTCGTTGATGATTCCGGTCCCACCGCAACCACAGCGGCCTGAAAGGAGAAGCCTCGATGACCCTTTTGATTGCTCGTAACGTCAACAAACGCTTTGGCGGCCTGCAGGCGTTGACCACCCTGGATGTGACGGTCGAACCGAAATCCATCCACAGCGTCATCGGCCCCAACGGCGCCGGCAAGACGACCTTCTTCAACTGTCTGACCGGCTTCTACAAACCCGAGGAAGGCGAAATCCTCTTCGAGGGCCGGGCCATCCAGGGCATGTCGCCCGAACGCGTGGCCGGGCGCGGCATCTCGCGCACCTACCAGAACATCCGTCTCTTCAGCAACGTCACCGTCCTGGAAAACGCGCTGGTGGGGATGCACCGCCACCTGCACACCGGCTGGTTAGGAGCTGTAGTGCGGCCGCCGAGGGTCAATCGCGAGGAGGCCACTGCCCGTGAGGAGGCCATGCGCATCCTCAAATTCGTCGACCTGGACAAGAAGGCCGATTTCATCGCCAAGAACCTGCCCTACGGCGAGCAGCGCCGCCTGGAGATCGCCCGCGCCCTGGCCGGCCAACCCACCCTCATCCTGCTCGATGAGCCGACCGCCGGCATGAACCCGAAGGAAACCGAGGACACCACCGATCTCATCCGGCGGCTGCGCGACGACCTGGGCATCACCGTCCTCCTGATCGAGCATGACATGAAGGTAGTGATGAACATCTCCGACCTGATCACGGTGCTCGATTTCGGCAAGAAGATCGCTGAAGGTGACTCACTGGCCATCCGCTCCGACCCGCACGTGATCGAAGCCTATTTGGGCCGCGGCGCCGCCACCGGCGATTCCTACGGCGCCAAGACCCCTGCCAAGATGGAGGCATGACCATGGCCCTGCTCGAACTCAAGAACCTGCACGTCTACTACGGCCAAATTCACGCCCTCAAAGGCATCGATCTTCATGTCAACCAGGGTGAGATCGTCACCCTGATCGGCGGCAACGGCGCCGGCAAGACCACCACCCTGCGCGCCATCAGCGGCCTGCTGCGCACCCCCGAAGAAAGCTCGATCGTGCTGCAAAACGAAGAGCTGACCCGCTTGCGCGCCCACCAGGTGGTGGAGCGCGGCCTCATCCACGTGCCCGAAGGCCGCCGCGTCTTCGCCCGCATGAGCGTTCAGGAAAACCTGACCATGGGCGCCTATGCCCGCGCCGACCGCAGCGGCATGGACGCCGACCTCGACTTCATCTTCAAGCTCTTCCCCCGCCTGAAGGAACGCCGGGCACAGCTGGCGGGCACGCTTTCGGGCGGCGAACAGCAGATGCTGGCCATGGGTCGGGCGCTGATGGGCAACCCCAAGGTGCTATTGCTGGATGAGCCATCGATGGGCCTGGCCCCGGTGCTGGTCGAGGCCATTTTCGACACCATCGAACTGCTCAACCGCGAGCGCGGCACCACCATCCTCCTGGTCGAGCAGAACGCCCTCATGGCCCTACAGATCGCCAGCCGCGGCTATGTGATCGAGACCGGCCACATCGTCCTCTCTGGCGATGCCAAAGACCTCAGCACCGACCCCCGCGTGCGCGAAGCGTATTTGGGGGGATAGAAACTAGAGTTGCCAACTTTCTAAAAGTTGGCAACTCTGGCTTTTTCTCGCAGCCAATCGATGGGGAGCGAATGGACGGTGCGGCCCTGAAAGCCGGTCATCGTCTGCGCCGAGGTCAGGGCGTTGAGGATGGCCTCTTCCACCGCCTCGGCCGCGGCCACGAACAGGTTATCCATCTGGGGATTGGGCAACATACGCAAGTCGCAGAGCTGTTTGGCGGTGGCGGGGAGGTGGTTGGCGGTGGCGAAGGCCAGGAAGAGGTCGCCGCTGCCGTTGTGCCCGATGCCGCCCGTGCGAGCAAAGCCCACTGCCGACCGCTGCGCCAGCCGCCGGCACTGGAACGGCAGCAGCGGTGCATCCGTGGCCAGGATGATGAGGATCGACCCGCCGCGCTTTGGCTCTGGCCTGGGCAGGGGAGCGATGTCCCCGCCTAGTTCGGCCCCCACCGGCGTCCCGTTCAGCCGAAAATCCTGGCGGTCGCCATGATTGGCCTGCACCAGCGCCCCCACCACGAACTCGCCCGACCGGGCCTCCACCCGCCGCGAGGCCGTGCCGATCCCGCCCTTGAAATCATAGCAGATCATGCCCGTGCCGCCGCCCACATTGCCCTCGGCCACCGGTCCCGGCCGCGCCGCAGCGATAGCCTGATAGACATGGCCGCGAGTGAGGTGAAAGGCATCGAGGTCGTTGAGCCAGCCGTCGTAGGTCTCGGCCACCACCGGCAGGGCGAAGCTCGTCGTCCAGCCGAATTCCTGGCCGTAGGCGCACAGGGCCTCGTGCACGGTGCCCACCTGGCCGGTGTTGGTCAGGGCGATGGGGGAGCTCAGCATCCCTGATTCGGTGATCCAGTGCACGCCGGTCATCTCGCCGCAGCCGTTGAGGGTGTGGAAGCCGGCGAAGGCGTTGTCCTGCCAAATCTCGCCCTCGCGCGGGAGGATGACGGTGACGCCGGTTCTAGCCACCCGCGGTTCATCGTGGATCAGGGTGGTGTGGCCCACCCACACGCCGGGCACGTCGGTGATGGCGTTGAGGGGGCCGGTGGGGAAGCGGCCGATGGTGAGGCCGAGGTCGCGGAGGCGGGGCATGGTGGGAGGTTGGAGATTGGTTATTGGAGATTGGGGCTGGCGCGTCTGAAGTTGATTGTTGACTGTTGACTGTTGATTGTTGATTGTTCAGATGACAGTATACCGAGACGACGAACAAAGGCAAACCAATGCCAGACAAAGCAGCAGGCAGCAACCCACGCTCCAGCCATCGTTTTCAACTCGACGGCGTCTCGATTACAATGCTGCCCACGGCTGGGGGCGGTGCTGAGACCGTCAGCATGCGTCTTTTCGCCCACTGTGATCGTTTGTCCCTTTCTTCGGAGGAGAAGATTATGTCAACTCGTATCGCCCTGATCACCACTCTCCTGTTGACCATCCTGCTGGCGGCCTGCGGCGGCCAGCCCGGAGCCGCCCCCGCGCCGGCGCAGCCCGCGGCCACCCCCGCGCCGGCCCAGCCAGAAGCCGCCACGCCCGCCGGCCCCGTCACCCTCCGTATCGGCTGGGCCGGCAGCCCCGACACCCTCAATCCTGGCCTGGGTGTGCTGTCCGAGGCCTACACCATCTACGAGCTGGTCTACGATTCGATGTACAGCCTCAACCTCGACGGCTCACTCAGCCCGGAACTGGCCGACAAGGTCGAGGTATCGGCAGATGGCAAGGTGTGGACCTTTCACATCCGCGAGGGCGTCAAATTCCATGACGGGACGCCGCTGACCGCCGAGGATGTCGCTTTCTCCTACAACTTCTACCAGGCTAACGAAGATTTCCCCTTCCTGAACACCTACACCGGCTATTTCGAGTCGGTGGAGGCGACCGAGGGCAACAACGTCGTCCTGACCCTGACCGAGGCCATCCCCAACCTCGACAGTCAGCTTTACTTCCTCTACATCCTGCCCAAACACATCTGGGAGAAGGTGGAGACGCCGGGCGAGTACGAGAACCAGGATATGGTCGGCAGCGGGCCGTTCAAGCTCACCGAGTACAAACAGAACGAGTTCGTCCACCTGAGCGCCAACAAAGAACATTTCCGCACCCCGCCCAAGATCGACGAGGTGGTGTTCCAGACCTTCGAGAACAAGGACGCCCTGGTGCAGGCGATCAAGACCGGGCAGGTGGACATGATCACCGAGATGCCCAATCCGGCTGTGGCCGCCCTGCGCAACGAGGCGAATGTAAAGGTGGTGACAGGGGCGCCGCTGGCCCCCTACGTCTCCGACATCATCTTCAATCTGACCACAGCCGAGAACTGCCCGCCCGAAGATGGCGTCTGCTCCGGGCATCCGGCCCTCAAGGACATCGCCGTGCGCCGCGCCCTGGCCCACGCCACCGACAAGCAGAAGATCATCGATGTGGTGCTGCTGGGGCTGGGCGAGCCGGGCCGGACGCTGATCCCCAGCGGCCTGGGACACTGGTACAACGATACGCTGGAAGATTATGCCTACGATGTAGCCGCCGCCAACAAGCTCCTGGACGATGCCGGCTACGCCGACAAGGATGGCGACGGGGTGCGCGAGATGCCCGACGGCAGCGCCTCGCTGGTCTTCCGCCTCAACTGGCCCAGCGACAGCACCGACGCCCCGCGCGAAGCCGAGTTGCTGTCGGAAATGTGGGCGCAGATCGGCGTCAAGACCGAACTCCAGGCACTCGACCCCGACGCCCTGACCTCGATCTGCTGCCCGGCCTTCGATTACGACATCATCCTCTGGGGCTGGGGCAGCGACCCTGACCCCGGCTTCCTCCTCAGCGTCCACTTGACCGAAGAAA
Organism: Caldilineales bacterium; assembly: GCA_019695115.1. Classification (GTDB taxonomy): domain Bacteria; phylum Chloroflexota; class Anaerolineae; order J102; family J102; genus SSF26. Next base: position 34,302 of record JAIBAP010000010.1, read on the forward strand.
TCCCCACCGGCACCAGCGAAAGCGGCTACTCCAACCCCGTCTTCGACGAAATGTTCGCACAGCAGGCCACCGCCCTCGACCTGGACGCCCGCCGCCAGATCATCTGGGACATGCAGAAGCTCCTGCTCGACGACCTCCCCTACCTGGCGCCCTACTACTCCCTGGCCGTACAAGCCTACCGCAGCGACCGCTTCACGGGTTGGATCACCGACCAGCCCAAGTTATCGCTAGAGGATGTGACTTCGCTGGTTGCGGTCGAGCCAGTCGCACAGTGATTCCGGTTTCGACAGCGGTTACTGGTAATTGGTAATTGGTTACTGGTTACTGGTTATTGGTAACTGGTTATTGGTAACTGGTTATTGGTTACTGGTTACTGGTTACTGGTTACTGGTTACTGGTTACTGATCACTGATTACTGAACTCGACCAATCTCCAATAACCAATCTCCAATAACCAATCTCCAATCTCCAATAACCAACCTCCCCTCCCCCCTTGCCCCGCCGTCGCTATCTCCTCAACAAGCTCCTCTGGGCGGCCTTCACCGTCCTGTTCGTTGTCGTCCTCAATTTCTTCCTTTTTCGGGTGCTGCCGGGCGACCCGGCGCGAGCGGGGATACGCGACCCCCGGCTGACCAAACAGGCTGTCGAAGCCATTCGCGTCCGCTATGGGCTGGACAAACCGGTCATCAACTGCTTCCAATCGCTCAACCCGCTCGAACTGGGGGCGTGTGGCGTCAATCCGCTGCAGACGCAGTTCTTCATCTACGTGGGCAATCTGCTGCGGGGTGAGTTGGGGATCAGCTATCATTACAATCGGCCAGTGGCCGACCTGCTGCTGGAGCGGCTGTGGAATACGGTGCTGCTGATCGGGGCCGGGCAGATCCTGGCCATCGTTATCGGCCTGGCCCTCGGCGCCGCCGCCGCCTGGCGGGCGCGCACCGCCGTCGATTACAGCGCCCTCCTGGCCAGCCTGGTGGCCTGGAGCCTGCCGACTTTCTGGCTAGGGATCATCCTGCTGTTCTGGGGCAGCAACCGGCTGGGCCTGCCCATCGGCGGCAAGACCACGCCCGGCGCCCAATTCGCCAGCCTGGGCGCGCAGATGGTCGATCTCCTGCGCCACCTGATCCTCCCCACCCTCACCTTCACCATTGTCTTCGTGGGCGAGTACATGCTGATCATGCGCAGCAGCCTGCTTGAGGTGCTCTCGCAAGACTACATCCTGACGGCCCGCGCCAAAGGCCTGAGCAAGTTCCAGGTGCTCAAGGACCACGCCCTCAAAAACGCCATGTTGCCGATGGTGACGATCATCGCCCTCAACCTGGGCTTCACTGTGGCCGGGTCGGTGCAGATCGAGACGGTGTTCTCGTGGCCGGGGCTGGGTGGGGCGATCTACGAGGCTGTGGGCCGCCGCGATTATCCGGTGCTCCAGGGCGCCTTTCTTATCCTGGCTGTCGCCGTCATCGCCGCCAATCTCATCGCCGATCTCACCTATTCGTATTTGGATCCGAGGGTGGAGGGGGGATGAGGGTTGCGTGGTCCGTGTTGCGTGTTCCGTGGTCCGTGTTGCGTGTTCCGTGGTCCGTGTTGCGTGTTCCGTGGTCCGTGTTGCGTGTTCCGTGGTCCGTGTTGCGTGTTCCGTGGTCCGTGTTGCGTGTTCCGTGGTCCGGATTCCGGGTTCCGGGTTCCGGGTCCCGTGTTCCTGGTGCCGGGTTCGGTGCTGAGAGGAGGTTTCGGCTATGACGTATGATCAGTGGTTGGCAAGTGTGCCGGAGGAGATCACGAAAGATGCCTTGTGGCGGATGGAGGTCTATCGGTTGGCCGTGTTTCTGACCGATTTGGCCTGGCAGGATGTCACTAAGCTGCTACAGGATAAACGCACGCTCAGCCTGGCTGAACAGCTCTTTGAAGCGGTTGGTTCCATCGTCGCCAATATCTCCGAAGGCTACAGCCGGGGATCAGGCAGAGATCAGGCACGTTTTCACGAATACGCCCTCGGTTCGGCCAGAGAATCGCGCGGCTGGTACTGGCAAGGTCGCCAGGTGCTCTCGGAGCCGGTCGCCCGACACCGGATTTCGGTCGTCACCCGCATCGTCCGTCTGCTCCTGACCATGATCCCCTCAGAATGCACCCACAAGCTCGCTGAGGACGGCCCGACCTACGACCTTCACCCCTTCGAACCCCACGCCGAAATCCCCTTCCCCTAACCACGCACTCCACGCAACACGCAACACACAACACGCAACACGCCCCCCGCACTCCACGCAACACGCACCACACACCACACACCACACACCACGCACCACGCAACACGCACCACGATGACAGCACCCCGCCGCACCACTTTCAGCACGTTAACCCGCAACCGCATGGGGCTGGTGGGGTTTGTGCTGCTGATTTCGGTGGTGCTGATGGCGGTCTTTGCGCCGGTATTGGCTCCCTACGACCCCTACGCCCCGGTCAAGGTGAAGATCGACGACATCTACGCCCCGCCCGGCCCCGCTCATCCCCTGGGAACCGATGACGCCGGCAAGGATGTACTCTCGAATTTTATCTATGGCTCGCGCGTGTCGCTGACGGTGGGCTTTTTCGCCGCCTTTATCTCCATGGCCATCGGCGGGCTGATCGGCATCTCGGCCGGGTTCTACGGCGGGCGGACGGAAACCGTGCTCATGCGCTTCACCGACATCATGCTCGTCATCCCCGACCTGCCGCTGATCGTCGTCATCGTCGCCCTCACCAAACCCGCACTGGCCAACATCATTTTCGTCATCGGCATCCTCGGCTGGACGAGCGCCGCCCGCATCGTCCGCTCGCAGACTCTGTCGGTCAAACAACGCAAATTCGTGCTGCGGGCGCGGGCCGTGGGCGCCGGCAACCCCCACATCATCCGCCATCACATCCTGCCGCTGGTGATGCCGCTCTTGGTGGTCAATGCCGTGCTGGCCATCTCGCTGGCGGTGCTGAACGAGAGCGCCCTCAGCTTCCTCGGCCTCTCGGACCCCACCCGCATCAGCTGGGGCCAGATGCTCAACTACGCCTTCACCCGCGGGGCCATGAGCACCGGCGCCTGGTGGGCGCTGGTCCCGCCCGGTTTTGGCATCGTCTGGGTGGTGCTGGCGCTGACGCTGCTAGGCCAGGGGCTGGAGCGGGTGCTCAACCCCCGGCTGGAGACGCACCACCTGATGCCCGAAAAGCACTCGGCCCCAGCCTCCACCGCTCCCCACTGGTCGCCCGACCTGAGCGGCGCGGCCCCGGCGCTAGAGGTGGAAGGGTTGACCATCGATTACCAGGCCGACGGCGGCCCGCCCATGCGCGCGGTCGAGAACGTGGATCTGCGGCTGCGACAGGGCGAAATGCTGGGCGTGGTGGGCGAGAGCGGCTGCGGCAAATCCACCCTGGTGCTGGGGCTGATGCGGCTGTTGCCCCAGGCCGGGCGCATCACAGCCGGCCAGGTCTGGTTCGAGGGCCGGAATCTGATCGAACTGAGCGAGGAGGAGATGGACGAGCTGCGTTGGGCCAAGATCGCCATCGTCTTCCAGGGGGCGATGAACGCGCTCAACCCGGTGCGGACGGTGGGCGAGCAGATCGCCGAGGCCATCCGCCGCCACCGCCCCGACCTGCCCGGCCCTGCCGTGGCCGCCCGCGTGGAGGACTTGCTGGCGATGGTGGGGATCACGCCCGACCGCCAGACGGCCTATCCCCACCAGTATTCGGGCGGGATGCGGCAGCGGGCGATGATCGCCATGGCCCTGGCCTGCGCCCCCCAGATCATCATCGCCGACGAGCCGACCACGGCCCTGGATGTGATGATCCAGGCCCAGATTCTCGACCTGCTGGCCGACTTGCGGCGGAAGTTGGGCCTCTCGATCATCTTCATCACCCACGATTTGGGCGTGGTGGCCGAGCTGTGCGACACGGTGTTGGTGATGTACGGTGGCGTGGCGGCGGAATACGCGCCGGTGGATGCGATCTACAACCGGCCGCAGCACCCCTACACGCAGGAACTGCTCAAAGCCTTCCCCGACCCCACCCGCCCCGGTCAGAAGCTGGTCTCGATCCCCGGCTCACCGCCCCGGCTGGACGCCCTGCCCCCCGGCTGTCGCTTTGCGCCCCGCTGCCCGCTCGCCTTCGCCCGCTGCCACACCGAGGCCCCGGCCCTGGTGCAGGTGGAAGAGGGGCATGTGGCGGGGTGTCATTTGCTGAAGGGAGAGATGCCAACTTTTTAGGAAGTTGGCATCGCTGTCTGCTTCAGCAGGCGGCGAGCAAGGTCGCCGAGAGAGACAGCTTCGACCTCAGCGCTGAGGCGATAGCTTTCCTCTCCTGGGTACACCACAAAGCGGCCGGCAGGGTTGAGGTCGGCGCAAGCAAGATAAAAGCCCCGTTCGGGGTGTGGGGTCAGGCTCCGTTTGATCTCGATAGCCCACAGCTTCCCGTCCGGAAAGTGCAGAAGCAGATCGATCTCCGCCCCGGTGCTGGTGCGATAGAAATAGCCTGCGACCTCATCGCCTGCTATCGAAAGCAAGTTGTCGATCACAAAACCTTCCCAACTCATGCCCAGAATAGGATGCGATAGCAATGTCTCTTTGCCCTCGATTGCCAGCAGGGCATGGAGGATGCCACTATCGCGCACATAGATCTTGGGTGACTTGACCAGACGCTTGCCGATGTTGGCATACCACGGCGGTAAGCGCCGAACCAAGAGCAGATCGCAGAGTAAATCGATATAAGCGCCAGCCGTCTTGGCGTCCACACCCAGGTTGCGCGCCAGTTCAGCGACGTTCGACAGGCCGCCCTGCTGGTAGGCAAGCATGATCCAGAAGCGACGCAGTGTCTCGGCGGCAATGCGCGGGCCGAATTGCGGGATGTCACGCTCAAGGTAAGTGCGGATGAAGTCCCGTCGCCAGCGCAAGCTCTGGGCATCATTGGCTGCCAGAAAACTCTCCGGGAAGCCGCCGCGCAACCAGAGGCGGTCGTTAGCGCCATCGGTTATCGAGGCGCCCACCTCCAGCACATCGAAGGGATGAAGTTCCAAATAGCTCACGCGCCCTGCTAGCGTCTCGCCTGACTGTCTCAACATATCGAGCGAGGCCGACCCCAGCAACAGGTAAAGGCCCTGACCCCGTCCGTTGTGACGGCTGCGATCGATAAGCCCACGCAGCACGGGAAACAGACCGGGTGCGCGATGAATTTCATCCAGAATGACCAATTTCCCCAGGTGATCGCGCAGGTATAGCTCCGGTTCGACCAATTTAGCGCGATCCTGTTCCGATTCCAGGTCGAGATAAACGCTGTCTTGCCGGTCGGCTACTGTCAGGGCAAGGGTTGTCTTCCCGGCTTGCCTGGGGCCGAGGAGGACAACGGCCGGGATTTCGTGGAGACGTTGTAGGAGAACAGGAAGGAGGCGACGCTCGATCATGCTTGCAATTATGGAACATCATTCCATGATTTGCAAGGATCAGGGGTGCCAACTTTTAGGAAGTTGGCAACTGTGTTGCTCTCAAAACATCATGCTCATCAGCGACTCCCGCGCTACATCCAGGCTCTGCAGTTGCTTCGAGGGCTGGAGCGCAATCCCGCAGTAATCCGCCAGGGGCTTGAGCAGCGCTGCCATCGCCCCCGGCCGGGTTCTGATCGTCCGTGGTCTGATCTTGTTCTTGAGCAATTGGCGAACCACGAGTTCGGGCGTCTTTACCCGCATGTCATCATAGGTCGTCTCGACGCGCAGGGTCTCGAAACCCAAGATGTAACCGGATTCGCCATCGACAAACAGCAGGTTGTAAGCAAAATAGGGGCGCCCCTTCCCTTCCCGAATCGGCGCCGGCAGCATGAAGAGATCGATCTCGACGCTGTTCCTACCCAGGGGCAGGGCGGCAAGCCTCTCCACCAGCCGGCCGTCGATATGCACGGCCACTGGCTCCGCTTCCAATGGCAGTTCTGGGAGGCGGCGATCTTCCCAGGTTGCAGCCGGCGCGCTCTGCGACCGCGCCCTCACCAACATGCCTTCCACACCGGCGCCATAGAAGAGCGCCTCGTGCTCCCGAAACCGGGGAGCTACGTCCACCACCTGTTCCAGCACCTGGGTCAGAAAGGCAGCTTCGTCGGCGGTGAGATGCCAGGGCGCATAGCCAGGCCGATAGGAGCGAAACAGAGGCCACTCACTACGCCCACGGAACTTCAGCCCCAGGCGCTTGATCGTCTCCAAATCTTGGGCATTGAGGAGGCTGCGATCCTCGAAGGAGGCCTGTAGTTGGGGGGTGGCAAAGAAGGTATCTTGGATATCGTCCTCGCTTGCATTGCCGATGGCGATGAACCCGCGCAGGCCCTCGCCGCCCAGATAGACTGCCACGGCAAAGTGCTCGCCGACGGCGCCCATGATGCTGACGAAGCCTATCCGGCCGGAGGCCGGGTCTTCGACCGCAAAAAGGTCGCCTTCGTGCATCCATTGCCACGGCGCCAGCGCCTTGACTTCCGCCGCCGCCGCATACAGCCGTTGCCATTGTTCGAGGGTTGGGGTGTCTTCGTTCATGGGGGGATGTTATCAGAGATGCCAACTTTTTAGAATGTTGGCGGCTCTCCGGCGAGAGCTGAATCATTCATTGCCAGACATCTGTGCGCCAAGTCGCTCTGAAAACTCTCGCGGGCTGAGCACAACGATGGCCCCAAATTTCTCCATCACCAGCAAATCTCGATCACCGCTGACAATAAACTGCACCCGCCCCTCCACGGCGCAGGCGACGATCGCATCGTCCTTAGGGTCGCGCGTCAGGCCCGGCAGGTGGAACTCGCCAGCCGTCACGGTTGCCCGCGTGAGCAGGGCATTCGTGAACGCAGTCAGTTCATCTTCGGTCAAGGTCAACCGCCGAGCGATACGCGGGTACGATAACACATGAAGCACTTCCTCGACCTGATACAGTGACGTCACCAACTCAAAGCGCCCGTCCAACCAGGCGTCGATCAGCCGCGCGGCGTAGCCCTCAGCCACCAGCAGCCCGCTGATGAGGACATTCGTATCGAGAACGGCGCTAATTGGCATCAGCCGACCGACTCCGCTCACGGTGGAAGTCCGCCCGCGCCTCGTCGATCAGTGCGTTCAACTCGACTTCGTCCAATTGCACATGCCGCGCCCGCACTTGCTCGATAACTTCGCGCAGCGATGACGTTGTCTGCTGCCGTCGCGCCTCCTGGAGAACGGCGTAGTCAGCGACGCTGATCAAGGCAACGGCCGGCTCGCCGAATTTCTCGACCACGTAGTCCACGCGCCCATAGGCCACCTGGTTGAGGACTTCTTTGATGTTGGTGCGCAGGTCAGAAGCGGAGATGGTCTTGAGCATGGGAGTCACCTGTTGCAAAACGTGCAATTTGTACGAATTTTACGCCAATATGAAGGTGGCTGCAAGTGACGTGGGTAGCACCGCAGTTGTGCATGTGGTTGAAGCGCTCGCTGAGTGATGGGGAGAGGTCTGGAAATTGGCGGCTGATTTAGTGACTGACTTGGACAAAAAGGGGCTGGCAACGGCTTTTCAGCGATTGACCTGCTTACGCGTGCAGCTTCAGATTGGTCTTCGCCTTTCGGCGGATGTCCTTCAAGGCTGATCGATTGCGGTAGACCGTGATCACCGACCTCCTGGTTTCAGAGTCAACCAGGACGATGGTTCCTTCCAACCGACGTAGATGGTCCTTGGCCTGGTCCTTCGTTGGGATATCACACCTCCCGAGAAAATAGTGGACAACACCGGCGCGCCAGTATGGTAGAGAGTTGCCAACTTTTTGGAAAGTTGGCAACTCTCGTCGTTTCGATGGTGCATTCAAGATTGCATCAGATCGCCGTCTGCCCGGCAGACTCAGCGTCCAGTCGGCGGCGGAACTCTGCCAGCGAGATGCCGCCCGTTACGCGCACTCGCTCGCGCGCCGCTTCCAGAAGCTGCAAGAAACGGGGATTGTGCACCAGCAAAAGACCGTCCAAATCATCTTCGTCTTCGATGGAGATAAGCATGGCCACCGGTCTGCCATTCCGTGTCACCACGATCGGCGACTCATGACTCTCGTCGATGTAGGCGCTGAAGCGATCCTTCACTTCAGCCAATGGTGCAATCTTCATACTTCGATCTCCTCCTTGCCAACCATCAGACGATTACCTTGCTTTCTGCCAACCGCCAACAGGATGACAAGTCTGTTATCCAGGTCTATATCATAGAACAGCCTGTAACGATTGTTCATCCCACAGCGCAGTTCCCAGGTGGCATTGAGCGAGTTGGGGATGCGAAGCGGCTTGCGGTTGCGCGTTTGCAGATTGGGTTCGTAAACCAGTTGCTGCGCAATCGTATCGAGGATCAGGGCATGGTCCTTGCGTTCGATGACGGCAAAGTGCGCCAGCACCAGTTCGTCGAAGATGACTTCAAAGGGAAGCCGTTCGCTCATGGCTAGAATTGTAGCTATTTTAGCAAGGGCGTCAAGCCGACCTGATGACCAATGAGGTGATTGGTGATAACAATGACTCACCGAATACGCGGCAGATACAACCGCCGAGGCTGCGTCCCCACATTCGGGCCGTTGTAGACAGCCTGGGTGCAGTTCCCGGCCATGTCGCAGACCGTGAACGTATCGCCGGTGGTGGCGAAGCTGGCCTGACATTGGAGCGTCGCCCGATAGGCGCGATTCTGCACCTGCGCCGCCTGGCCGGGGTCGGCCGTCTGGCTAGCCAGAGCACGATACCAGGGCGACTCGTACTGCGTGCGGGTCACGGTCGTGTTGGCCCCGGCGCAAGCCAGCGGCTTCTGGATCGTTTCCACCGCCAGATCGAAATCCTCGACCGTGAGAGCGAAATCAAGCCCCACGGCGGAAGGTGTGGCCGAGAAGCTCAGCAGGCGGGGCGCCAGCGAATCGACCACGCCGCGCCAGGTCACGACCTCCTCCGGTTCGGCGTCGACATTGCCCAGGGCGTCGCGCCCGCGCGTCTTCAGCTCGTAGAAACCCTCCAACCCGGCCGGAACCGAGGCCGACCAGCTCGCCTCGGCCTGGGCCGCCTGCGCCAGCGCCGTCTGCGCCGGCGCCCAGCCGGTTTTCGCCAGGGCCTGGGCCTCGAACGCGTTCAGGGCGTAGCGATACACCCGCAGATCGTCCAGGTAACCCGTGCCGCCGGCTACGAAGACGCGGCCGTCGAGGGCGTTGGCGGGGATGGCGTCGCGCCCGATCTCCTGCCCGTCCAGATAGACGACGCGGTTGCCGCCATCGTAGGTCAGGGCCAGATGATGCCAGGCGTTGAGCACCAGGGAGACCGGCACAACCAGGTTGGGCTGGCCGCTGAATTCGACGGTGATGGCGGACGGCGTGGCAAGGACGCGGTTCTGCACCCCGCTGGGATGGCCGATCCAGAACGCCATGCGGTCGCCGGCCCCCGTAAGGGCGAGCCAGAACGCCATCGTGAAGGGGCCGTTCTCGTGCGGCAGCACGCCCGGCGCCGCTCCGCCAATCAGCGCGCCCTCGCCCTCGTTGACCTGCAGCGCCCCGGCCCCGACCACGCCGGGGGCGCGCAGATTGCGGTCGAGGGGCAGGTTGTTGGCGAGATAGACGGTGTCGCCGATGCCGAGGCCGGCGTCGTTGCTCAGTTTGGTATTGGGCAGGAGGAAGGCGTCCTCGAAGCCGAGGCGGAGGGTGGGGTTGGCTCCCAGCATCCGCTCCCAGTCGGCGGCGGTAGGCCGCCCGCGCAGGATGGTCGGCTCGTCGATAGCGCCGTGGAAGTGCTGGGAGGTGGCGCTGACCCCCTCCTCGGTCGTGGCCCCGATCAGCAGCCGGTCGTTGGCGTCGGGGGTGGCGGGCGCGCTGCCGGGAATCGTCTCGACCAGCAGGCCGTTGACGTAGAACTCGGCTGCGTTGTTGGCATTCAGGTGCACGGCCACATGCTGCCACACATCCGGGTTCAGGACATCGGTCGAGCCGACATAGTCCTTGACGCCGTAGGTCGTCATCATCAGGCGACGGTCGCGGGCGCCAAAACCGAAACCGTTGGCGCCGTTGGTGCGGGCCAGGCTGACGAAGCGGGTGAAATGGGGGAAGGAAGCGGGCTTGACCCAGGCGGCGAGGGTGAAATCGTTGCTCAGACCGTTGATGGCGGGCGTGGGCGGCAGCGAGAGGGCGTCATCGACGCCGTCGAAGGCCAGCGCCTGGCCGATGCGACCCTCGGCCCCGGCCAACGGACAGGTGGGGGCGGCGCAGGTGAGCGGGTTCTGATGGGCGGGCGAGAGGTCGGCGAAGCTCTGGTCGGGGCTATCGCTGCGGCTGCTTTCGTCCAGCGGCAGCGCCAGCAGGGTGGCAGCCGACAGCGGCTGGTTGCGGAAGGTGGAGCCGTGGCTGAATAGCGGCTCGAAGGCGACATCGACCCCGGCCACGCCCGCCACCTCGGTCTGATTGGCTACATCGTCCGGCGTCTCGGTGACGACGCCGCCAATGACGCTGTCGCTGCCCAGCACCGCCGGGTAGGCGCCGGCCGTTGCGCCTTGTGCCGCCAGCGCCTGCTGGTAGGTAGGTGAACTGAGGAAGTTGACGTGGGCTTCGGGCGCGGTCGTATCGATCTTGATCTTGACCGGGTTAGCGGCGGCCTGATTGCCCACCTTGTCCACGGCCACGGCGTTGATCCAGAACTCGCCGGTGGGGTTGGCGGCATTGAGCTTGTAGCGGATGGTCCACTCGCCTGTGCCCGGGTCGATGGTTGCCCGTTGCGTCTCGAACAGGGTGGCGCCCGCGCCGTTGCCGTTGGTCAGGCTCACATCGATGGCCGCGGTGCCGCTGCCCGGCTGGTTGCCGCCGGGGATGATGGGGTCGAAGGAGGCCCCGACCAGGTTGACATACCACACCGCCTCCTCGTTGCCCGAAGGCGCCGGGCGCATCAGGCTGGCGACGGCATTGATATTGACGATCGGTGGCTTGCCATCCACATAGACCGTCTGGCCGGCGGCGGGCGTCTCCCTGTTCCCCACCAGGTCGGTGGCGCGTGAGGTCAGGGTGTAGCGGCCCTCGCCGGCCGGCTCGAACAAGGGCAGCCAGGTATTGCCCTCGGCGTCGGTCTCGTCGGCGGTCGCACCCACCCATGTCACTCCCGAACCGCCATCGACGCCCAACTCGACCTGGCTGACGGCGGTCGTGCGCTCGGCCGTGGTGATCTGCAACAGATGCGGGGCGTTGGCGAAGTAGTTGGTCTTGAGCTGCAACGCTGAGGTTGGGGCCTCGGCATCGACCGTGACGCCGTTGCGGATCGTCTCGTCGACCCAGGAATTCTGATAGTTGTACAGCTCGCGGACTTCCTGATCGCTCAGGGAAGCGCGATAGACCAGCACCTCGTCGATGCGGCCCTTGAAGAAGCTGGAATCGGTGAGGTCGGCGCCGAGGACGAGACCGCCGGCCCGTCGCACATCCGAGAAATCCCAGTTCGTGCCGATGTCGCTGGCCTTGTAGCCGTTGATGAAGATCGTCATTTTGCCGGTCTCGTCTTTGCGGAAAACCAGATGCTGCCAGACGTTTTCCATGATCTTCCTGTTGGCGGCGCCAACCTGGTTCAAACCGCTGTTCGACTGGTAGTAGCGGATCTTGGGCACACCGTCTTCGAGATAGAGCAGGAAATCGGTGTTCCTGGGGTCGTTGACATTGAACGGGTTCGTCTGGATCGAAAGCAGCGGGCGCTTGCGGTTGGCCATGTCTTCGGCCTTCACCCACAGGGCAAAGGTAATCGGATTGGGTGTGCCCGGGTTGCGGTCGCTATCGCCATCGAAATAGAAGATGTCGGCGTTATCAGGGATGAGGAGGGTGCGGTCGTCGAAACGGCGGAATTGCAGCGCCCGCCGCATCAGGCCTTTGACCGGCTCGGTGGGCGCCGCTCCGGCTTCGTCCAGCGGCCAGTGCCGGTAGGCCCCCTGCCGGTAGATGGCGGTCACTTCCTGCTGGGTCAGGGGCTTGCGGTGGATGTGCAGGTCGTCGATCTCACCCTTGAAGGGCAGGTAGGAAGGATTGGCGAAGCTGCGGCCCACGCTGAAGCGATCGCCGCGCCTGGGGATGTAGCTGGCGGCGAGAGGGATTTGGGGGGTGCTGCACCGCTGGCCATCGACGTAGAGATTCGCCGTCAGCCTGGCCTTATCCATGCTGATCGAGACATGCGTCCATTCGTCATATGGCTCCACCCCGTCGAACAAGGGATCGCAGTTGCCAAGCTGCGAGAACGGGTTGCCCGTCTCCTGGTCTTTGTAGAAGAGCAGGTAGCCCTCGCCTGTGGGCGTGATCTTGTGCACCAGGTTCAGGTCGCCTTTGGGGCCGGAGCCGGTGTCGAACGTGGCGATATTGATCACGCTGTTGTGGACGGCGTTGGCCGGTTTGGTGGGCTTGATCCACACGGAAAGGGCGAAGCCACTGTTGGAGCGGGCGATGTCGGAACTGATCATGTCGTCGATGGCCGTCGCCTGTCCCTCCGCCAGAAAGTCATCCCCGCCATCGAATAGCGCCGACACGCTCTGGATGCCATCGGCGCCCGTCTGCGGGCAGGAGGCGGGGTTACAGCCCAGCTGGTGAAAGGCGATGGCATCCTTGAAGCTGGCCGCGCCCGGGATCTCGTCCAGGCGGAACTGCGCCACCTTGTCGCCGTGCGAGCCGATGTTAGCGATGTCCACATCACTCAGCGCCGCGGCGTGGATCTCGACATCGCGCAGCTCGCCCACGAACGGCAGCGAATCGTTGCTGAAGCTGTACGAAAGCGCGGCGATGTCAGGATAGCTGACATTGCCCCAGTCATAGGCGCATTCGGTTTTGCCGGCCGGGTAGGCGTAGATCTGCGTGGCGGCGACCCCCAGGTTGTTGGTAGAAAAGGTCGGGCCGCCCATGTTTCTGTCCCAACCTTCGCAGGTGTTCGGCGTGTCGCTGTCGTCCTCGCACAGCGTGACCGTGTAGCTGTCTTCGAACACCCGCTCGACGCTCAGCGGCCACACCCGCGGCTCGGTGCCCTCGCCATGCCACAGATTCTCGCCGTTGCCGATGATGTCATATTCCCCATCGCCGATGCCGTCGCCTTCGCAGGTCAGGTTGAACTGGCTGAGCGCCACCTTGCCGCGGTTGGAGGCGCGGCCGATAAAGAACTGGGTGGAGCCGGGATTGGGGACGGCGGCCGTGGCAACGGTGTTCAACTTGACGCCATTGGCGAAAAATGTGACCGCCTGCGCCGTCCGCTCATAGCGCACAGCCACGAAGTTCCACTGCCCCGGCTTGAGCACATCGGTATCGCCGTCGTTGGCGGTCGTCTCCACTGCCGCGCTGCCCGCGCCGGCGCCAAAGCCGAATTTGAGCTGGTTACCCACCGCCAGCAGATAGGGGAAGGCGTCGTTCTGTCCGCTGTTGCGTCCCAAAATGCCCCGCCGCTGGTTGTCGTTGGCGGTTGGCTTCACCCAACCGGCTATGGTAAAGCTCTTGTTGGCCAGATTCACCGGCTGATTGGCGTCGCTGGCGGTGTTCGACGTCCCGGCATAGCTCTGCGGCCCCCGCCAACTGAAGACCAGATTGCTGGCGGGGTCCTTCCAGGCATCGCGGGCCGGGATGGCAACGATGGCCCCCACCGACTGGGTGAGCGTATATGGCCCCGAGGCGGCGGCGCTCTTGACCGTGAAGACGTCGGCGAAGTTGGCGGCGCGGGTGGGTTCGAGCAGGAAGGGCGTGACCGATGATGGTTGGTCGGTCAGCGCCGCCGGATAGACGACTTCCCGCCGGCCCGATGCCTGGCGGGCCATGAGCGCGTTTTCCAGATAGCTGGTGTAGGTGGCTTGCTGGCCGGGGCGCAGGATGGCGTCGTCAGGGTTGTAGCGCCCGGCGAACAGCGCCTCGATGCTGCTCTGATCGTCCGGCACCCAGCCCTGGATCAGGACTTCATCGATGGCCCCGGCAAAGTAGTCGGCGCGCACCGTGGGCACGATGCCATCCTTGCCGGGCGGAGTGTCGCTGGCCGGGCGTTGGCTGGCCCCGATCACGATCTCTGGCCGAGGGCTGGCCGCCTTGACCAGACCGGACTGCTGCCCGACAAGGGCGCCATTGAGATCGAAATAGAGCTGTCCCCCGGCGCCGTAGATCTCGACGGCGATGTGCGACCATCGATTCAGCGCCAACGCACCCGCGGCCAATGGCTGCACGCGCAACCCCGCCGCGCCCAGGCCCTCGAACTGGAGATAGAGGTCGTCGTCGCTGAGGCCGAAGGTGAGGCCGCCGAGTCCGTTGGCGCCGCCGGGGCCGATGTGGATCACCGCCTGCTGGCCGCTCAGTTTTCCGGGCTTGACCCAGGCCGAGAGGGTGATGTTGGTGCGCAGGTCGCCGATGGCCTTCTGCGGCGGGATAGACAGGTACTGCGTAAGGCCATCGAAGACGACAGCGTTGCCGAAGCGACCGCGAAAACCGGCGCCAGGACAAGTCGCTGCGGTGCAGGCGGCCACGATGGTCGAATCGACGGCGGCGGAGTCGGCGAAGGCGGCGGCCCCGGTCGTTTCCTCGAAGCGGGCCAGCAGCAGCGGCGCTTGCGGCTCCAGAACTTTGCCTTCGTAGAGCAAAACGGTGGGGTCGTTGGAGACGCTGGGGTTGAAGCCATACACCTTCTCCAAGCTATCGGGGATGGCGTCCTGGTCGATATCGCGCTCGAACGGGTCGGAGAAGGCCCAACCGGTGAGCAGGGCGCCGTTGGCCTGCACGCCGTAGCCGATCGACCAGCCTGCCAGTTCCTGGCCATCGGCCAGCCCGTCGCCGTCGCTGTCGGCCGCCGTTGGATCCGTGCCCCGCAGCGATTCCTGCACATCGCTCAGACCGTCTTCGTCGCTGTCCGGGTTGCCGGGGTTGGTGTTGCGCTGCTGCTCGACCGCGTCGGAGAGGCCGTCGCCGTCGGCATCCCAACGGCTGTCGTCGCGGTCGGCGTCGTAGCGCAGACCGTCGCCGTCGGCGTCGATCAGGGCGGGGAAAGGCAGAGCGCTGTTGTTGCTCCAGTTCAGCCGGTAGCGTCCCGGTTCGGCCCCGGCCAGTTCCAGGGTATAGAACTCGTCCAGCGTGCGGGGAAAGACATCGTATTGCAGATTGAGGTCGTTGTAGTTCGTCTCGCCGCGGCTGCGCACCCAACACACCACCACCGGCGGCAGCACCGGAAAGGTGAAGGTGGCGTTGGAGACGCATTCCTGCACGGGCACGGCGTAGCCCTCGGCCAGCCAGGCCGGCACGGCGCGGTTGATGCCCGGCGCCAGCGGCAGAGCCAGGCCATCGCTTTTGCGCACGGTCGTATCGGCATAGACGGCCACGATGTCGTTATCGCCATCGCGCTCCCATTCCGACCAGGGGTTGGGGCCGGCGTTGCGCTCGACGCTGTCGTGCAGTTGTTTCTCGTCCTTGTCCGGTTTGGCGGTGACGATGTCGTAGGCGAAGCGGGCCGATTGCAGCGTCTCGGCGCTGTATTGAAAGCCGTAGAAGATGCCGATGTTGACCGGCAGGTGCGCCAGAGCCAGCGTATTGCGCACGGCCATCGTCAAAGACAGCGGCGCCGACGGTGTGAACCCGTCCGACGGCTGGCCTAGCTCGGGCTGGAAACGCAGATAGCTGAGCCGATAGGGGTCGTCGACGCGGGTGATCTCGTTCTGGGCATAGATGACGAAAGAAACCAGCTCGCCCAGCCAGCCGCTGACGCCCTTGCAGAAGATCCGGCCCGGGATGCTTTCCTCGGCCTGTTCATCGTCGAGGAAGCCGCAGATCAGGTTGATGAGGCCGTCGATCAGGCCGATGATGGCCGCCACAATGGCCCCCACGCCAGTGCTGGCCAGAGCGAACATCATCCCCGCCACGATGGAGGCGGCAAACGATTGGGCGGCGAGTTGGTTGGCGGCCAGACCACCCACCGCCAGACCGTTGATCCAGATCTGGGCCACGAGCGCGGCCAGGTTGACTGCCTGGCCCACCGCCAGCCCCACCAGCCCGGCGATCTTTGCTGCCCGCTCGGTCGTGGCCAGCGAATCGAGCACAACCCGAAAGGCTTTCTGGCCGGCGGGAATGCCCGCCTCCAGGGCCGCGTTGGCCGTGGCCAGCATCCCCACGGCCCCAGCCACCTCGGCCGCCAGACTGACGCCGTTCAGCACCTGCGCTGCCACATTCAGGCCATCGCCTTGCGAGGCGCTGACGATGCCACCGGCAATCCCCGCCAGCACAGCCGCCCCGGCCACACCCACCGCCACCCCGGTCGTGATCCGTCCCCCCACCCGGCTTAGACTGCTGGGCCGGAAGTTGCGGAAGAAGGAATCGGCCAGGCTGTCGGCCGTATCGCCGCCGATGTTGGCCCATAGTTTGCTGACGGTGGTGTTGTCGACCACTTCGTCGGTCGAGAGCAACACCTTCTGCAAAATGCGGGCGGTCGACTCGCGGGACATCAGCGTCTGCTGAAATTGATAGATGCTGAGATTCTCGGCGATGCTCTCGGCCAGCGGCTCGATCACTTCGTTGACCAGGCTGCCCTGCGTGATCACTTCGGCCAGATCGCCCGCGTCCAGCACCCGCTGCTGGCGTTCGCTGCGGCTGACCGTGGCGTTGGCGTCGAGATCCCATTGGCCCAACACAGTGGCGTCGCTTTGCACCAGCCCGGCCCGACCCGCATAGAGATAGGCAAAATAGGTCTGCGCCAGGCGCGTCTTGCCGGCGCTAACGGCGCGGCTGTTCTCGTCCTCGCCGGCGCTAAACGCTCGCCCCTCCTTTAGCCTGATCGCCAACGAATCCCAGTATTCGGCGAAGGGAAACGGCTCCCAGGCGGCATTGCGGTAGCGATAGGGCGCCCAACTGAGGCCGGCCACCGTCACGACTGGCTGCGGGTCTTCGTTAGCGGGGTCGAAATCGATCTTGGCGCCATTAGCGGCGATGGTGGTGTAATTGGCCGCGCCCAGCGTCAGGTTGCGGAACTTGTTTTCGCTGGCGAAGAGCAGGACCGGGGCGGCAGAAAGCGGTTGGCCATTCTGCAGAAAGCGGCTGTTGAGCAAGTCGGGGACGTGCTTCTCCATCACCCGAGCCTGGTCGAGGTAAGTACTGAGTTGCGTATCGAGTTTCTGGACATACAGGGCCGGCCGGGGGATGCCCCAGCGGTCGGCGTCGCTCGCCCCGGCGTTGGCCCCGTTGTGGAAGGTGTTGTAAATGGTATTCAGGGTGTAATCGCGTTGATTGTCCTTGCCGCAGGCGTCGTTCGGGTTTAGGCGCACGCAATCGACGCCGGTCACGAATTGTTCGTCCAGCCCCTGCGCCAGATGCCAGAGATAGTCCTCAGCCTCCTTGTTGGCGTCGGTGGCGGGGTCTTCGAACACGATATCCATGTCGTAATCGTGTTCTTCACGCACCGATAGCCCGGCAAGCTGCCAGCTGTCATCGTAGACGTGCACCATCTGCATTTGGTTGGCGTTGGCCCCACACCAGACCTCCAGCCGCGCTTGTTGCTCCTCTCCGGCCATGAAGTCGGCCGGCGGCGCCGTGCAGAGATCGACCAGCGCCTGCACCCACCAGCTCAGGCGGACTTTGTGCTGCCAGCCAGTGGCCGCGGCTGAGTTGTACAGCATCGTCCCCGCGAAGCCGCTGGTCACACCCGTCTTGGCATCGTGAGCGATGCTGAGGGGGATGTGGGCGATCAGCGCCCCGGTCTCGTCCTTTTCCGACACCGTAATCCCCAGCCTGGCCATGGCCGCGGCGTCGATCATCTCGATCTCACTGCCGGCGCCGTTGACCACATTGCCCAGCGAGCTGCACGCCAGCGTGCGCTCACCATGTTTGATCAGGGCCGCGTGCTTGCCGTCGGCCAGCGCCACCAGGTTGCGGCTGCTGAGAACGCTGGTTCCGCCCGGCGTGATCGGCAGCGTTTCGACGGTCGTCGCCCGCTCCTGGCAGCTGCCCTCGAATACGACCAGTTGGTGCTGCCCCGCCCGCCCCGGCAGAGTGACATCCACCCGCACGTTCGCCCCCGACTGTTGCAGGCCCACCGACCCCACCTCACGCGCCGGCAGCAGGAAATTGAGCGGCGCCTGGCCGCCGTCTTCGATCACCTTGGGGACGGGCAGGCACGAGGCCGGGGTCAGGCCATTTGCCTTGAGCACAGCGACATGGTTGCCATCGCCGATGACGGCCAGCTCGGCGCCGGGGAACTTGACCTCGCCGCCTTCGGTCAGGGCCGGGGCGGTGTAGACCGGCGTCGATGTGGAGAGCGCGGCCTCGCACGAGGCTTTGTGGATTTCCAGGCTGTAGCCGCTGAAATCAGGGTTGAGCTTGTTGGTCCGCACCCGCAAATCTTCCGGCTCGGAGACGGTGAAGCCGAACAACTCGATGGCCTCGGTCTGTTTGAGCAGTTGGATGACCGCCAGCAGGGGCGCGGTGCGGAAGCGGACGGTCTGGGCGGCGGTTGTGCGCGGCAACGGCGCCCGGCTGCCATTCATCTCGATTTCCAGCATCGGCGTCAGGCGCATGTCGCCGTAGGTCTGGGGATAGGGGTCGGGCGCGACGACGCCAGCGGGCAGGGGGGTGGCGTCAGCGAAGGTGGAATCGAGGCGTCGCTGGATCTGTCCCTCGGCGTCGCCGGTGGGCCAATCGAGCACGCTCTGGCCGAAGCCGATGTGGGTGGGGTTGGATGGGCGGATCTGAAAATCAACGAGCACCGTTTTGCCCACCGACAGGTTCGCCATTTCGAGATTGAAGGGGTTGGCGGCGGTGAAGGGCGCCGCTTTGCCCAAAGCGACCGTGGGCGAGAGGTCGAAATCGCCGATGAAGCCGTCGCCGTCGTTGTCGAGGGCGAAGATATCGGCATCGCCGGCGCCGTCGCTGTTGGCGCACGGTTGGGTGGGGCACTCGCGGCCATCCAGCAGCCCATCGCCGTCGGTATCCGGGTTGAGCGGGTTCGAGTAGGGTGCGCTGCCGTTGGGGCCAAAGCCGCGCACCTCGATGGCGTCCCTCAGCCCATCCCCATCCGAGTCCTTGTCGTTTGGCCCCGTGCCCAAGAAGACTGCCTCCTGGTTGTCGGTCAGCCCGTCGCCGTCGGTGTCGGCCAACCGGGGATTGGCGCAGCCCGACCATCTGGCATTAGCGCCCGCCAGCTGGCCGCCAACCAGCCCGATCTTGCGGTCGAGACAGCGGCGGACTTCCTCGCCGTCGATGAGACCGTCGCCGTCGGTGTCGGGGTTGTTGGGGTTCGTCGTCCAGGGCGTTTCCAGGCTGTCGGGCAGGCCATCGCGGTCGGCGTCGGGGCCTTCCAGGTCGGGGTCGGCGGCGGCCCGGCTGTAAGCGCCGGGTTGGGTGAGGGCCATGCCGTCCGATGTAACCAGGGGATCTCTCTGCGTATCGAACGGCAGCGGATCGGAGGGTGGTTTCTGATCCCCGCCTTGCTGCTGGCTTGATCCTGAGACGCTCTGCAAGGCAGGCCCGATCGCAGGCGCTGCCTGGGCAATTTCTCCGCTCAGCATCGTGATCAACACGAACACTGAGACCAAGGCCTGGGCTTTGCTGTGGGGCAGCTGCCTGAGAACAAGGGAGGCGGCGATGACTAAGACGATGGCCGCCAGACCCAACGCCATCTGATCCCAGGCGATGTTGTGCTGCAAGCGGTAGAGGGCCGCCTGCGCACGGTTGCCCAGGCTGGCCGCGCCCAGCACCAGGCCGGAGCGGTCGAAGGCGGTGAAGTCGGTCTGGACTTCGACCAGGACGCGTTCGCCGTGGCGCGTTTCTGGGAATTCGATCTCGGCCCGCAGACGCAGGGGCAGGCCGTCCTCGTCCAGCCAGGCCTCGCCGCTGCCGGCGATCTGGCGGAAGGCTGCGGACGTGCTCAGGCTCATCCCGGCCGGTAGCTCGCCCTTGCGGCGCATCTCGGCCTCGAGCTGCTTGGTCATGGTGGCGGCCAGGCTGGCGCCATCGATGACGAAATGATAGTGATGGCTGGTCAGGGCGGCGCCCATCCCCGGCAGTTCCCGGCGTTCAGTCCCCAGATACGAGACATGTCGCGCCGCCTGCAGATAGGGGGCAGATACTTCAACACCAATGTACCCATCGCCGTTCAGGGCCAGGTTCCCGCCCGGCGCCAGGGCATCGCCAAAATCATCCAGTGGCTGCCACTCGCCCCCCGGCAGCCGGCCCTGCGCCCGGCCATCTCTGATCTCGACTTCCAGACCGGCGGCCGGGTCGAAGGCGGTGGCGGGGTTGTCCCACAGCGCCAGCCGCAACGAGTTGGCGCCGCGGTTCACTTCGCCCTGCACGGCCAGATGTTTCTTGCCCACGGTCTGGCCCACGTTGCCCAGGCGGGGGGCGGGAAGGGTGGTCTGCGTCACCTGGCTGGTGAAGCGATACTGCCCGGCGCGTTCGGCCAGCGCCCAGGCGGCGTGCAGTTTGCGATCGTCCGGCTTGCTGCCGGCATCGACGACACCCAGGCCGGCCGCCGCCAGGACCAGAATCAGGAGAACGACGAGGCGGGCGGGGCGGCGCCGGCCGGGGTGACGGCGTGAAGCGGTTGTTCGCATGGTTTGCTCTCGGTTCAGCGACGGCCCAGGTCGGACGGTTGTGGGCAGGTGCGTTGTCAAGTTGACGCGCGGGCATTGTGTGTGGTGGGGCGTCGACCAACGCGGGCGAAACACGCCTACCCGCCATCCCAGAACAATGGCGACGCCCCGGAGGGGAAAGGCGGCACTATACAAGGGATGGGCGAATCACGCAAGCCGTACTCGCGGGGAGTCGGGTCAGAGATGCCAACTTCTGTGCAAGTTGGCGCCGCCATGGCCGACTAGTCCGAAGCTTTCTGCAATCGACGATGGCAAACAAGGCTACGACGAGGCGCCTGCCAGGAGCTTGCCGGTCAAACCAGACCAAACTATACTGATGGCAACGTAACCAAAAGGAGAAGAATCGCTATGTACATCACCAATATCTCCGAGGCGAAGGCAAATCTATCCCGGCTGATCGAAGAGGTCATGCAGGGCGAAGAAGTCATCATTGGCAAAGCAGGCAAATCGGTTGCCAGGCTAGCGCCCTACAAGACCGACCCCAGCCCACGCCAACTAGGGGCCGGCGCCTGGAAAGGCAGTATCTGGATGGCTGATGATTTCGACAACTGACGCTGGTCACACACAATGCCCGGCTGAAAGCCTATTCCGTGCCGATCATCACAACCTGACCCCCCACTGACGAGAAGTCCGCATTCAACCGGCGTCACTCGATCAGCTTCGATTTCTCCTTCCGTGACCACACAGCCCCTCCTCTCCATCCAAAACCTGCACAAGCATTTCTTTCTCAGCCAGGGCGGCCTGTGGGGCGGCGAGCCGCGGGTGGTGCGGGCGGTGGATGGCGTCAGCTTCGACCTGGCGCGCGGCGAGATCCTGGCCCTGGTGGGCGAGAGCGGCTGCGGCAAATCCACCCTGGCCCTGGCGCTCATGCACCTGGAGGAGCCGACCGGCGGCCGGGTCGAGTTCGAGGGCCGGGACATCACCCATGCCGCCGGCGGCGAACGCAAGGCGCTTAGCCGGCGCATCCAGATGGTCTTCCAGGACCCCTACGAATCCCTGAACCCCACCCAAACGATCGCCGAGATCGTGGCCGAGCCGCTGCTGGTGCACAGGCTGGCCCCGGATCGGGCCGAGCGCGACCGCAGGATGCAGCAGGCGCTGGAGGATGCGGGCCTGCGCCCGGCGGCGGACTATCTGGCCCGTTATCCGCATGAACTTTCGGGCGGGCAGCGCCAACGCGTGGTCATCGCCGGGGCGCTGGTGCTGGAGCCGACCCTGCTCCTGGCCGATGAGCCGGTCTCGATGCTGGATGTGAGCATCCGGGCCGAGGTGCTCAACCTGCTGGCCGAGCTACGCCAAACGCGGGGCATCTCGGTGCTGTTCATCACCCACGATCTAGGCACGGTTTCCTACTTTGCCGACCGTGTGGCGGTGATGTATTTGGGCCGCATCGTCGAGATCGGCCCCACCCGCGAGGTGCTGCTGAACCCGCAGCATCCCTACACCAGGGCGCTGCTCTCGGTCGTCCCCGTCCCCAACCCCCGCCTGCGCCGCCAACGCCTCATCCTGCAAGGCGAGACGCCCAACCCCATCGCCATTCCGCCCGGTTGCCGCTTCCACCCGCGCTGCCCGGCGGCGTTCGCGGCCTGCCGGGAGAGCGACCCGGCCTTCGTTCAGGTTGCGGCGGGGCATCAGGCGGCGTGTTTGTTGGCGACTCGCTGATCTGCCAGCCTACGCAGCCGCCAACACGCGCACAAATCGCTCGATCTTTTCTCCAACTTTGTCTTCGCTGACATCGAGGTCAAAGTCCATTTGCAGGCCAAGCCAGAATTGCGGTGACATGCCGAAATAGCGCGCCAGCCGCAGTGCCGTATCGGGAGTAATACGGCGCTTACCCTGAACGATCTCGTTGATTCGTTGCGAGGGGACTTGCAGATCGAGGGCAAGATGATTCTGACTAATGCCCATCGGCCTCAGAAACTCTTCTAGAAGGACTTCTCCCGGATGAATCGGGGCTAGCTTATCAGCAGGCATAGTTGTATCTCAGTGATAATCGACGATTTCTACGTCGAAAGCATCGCCATCGCGCCAGAAGAAGCAAATACGCCACTGATCGTTAATACGGATGCGAAAGCTGCGGATCACAGACTTGAGTGTACACTGAGTGTGACCATAGGTCAAACAAGGCGCAAATGTCTGAGGCAGCACGGGCTTGCAGGCCCCACCGGGCAAGGCTATACTAATGGCTGTAGGCGCCTTGTTGGCGGTCCACAATCACGAAAGCCATGCCTTCATCGTTACAGCTTTCACCAGGCTTCATATCCGTTTTGACTTTGCTGAACGCCAACCAGGTCGAGTACCTTGTGGTCGGGGGTTTTGCCGTCCAGTACTTCGGATATCAACGGCCAACCACTGACCTGGATATTTGGATTGCCTCACATCCACACAACGCAGCAAAGGCCTTCCGAGTTTGCCAACTGCTTGGAGGTAGCGTCACTGATTTGCCTGTAGAAGCGTTCCGACACCCGAATCGAATCATCCGCATTGAATTGCCGCCGGCCATCATCACCGTCCTGGACCCAATCATTGGGCAGTCACCAACAGTGCTTCATCGCAGTACGAGCGGTCAAGGGGTGCAAACGGAGATATTGACAGTCCAGTCCGGCCTGGATTTCGAGACCGCCTTTGCACGACGAGTTACTGACATGTTTGATGGGGTGGAAATCCAGGTTATCAGCCTGCAAGATCTGCTCACGATCAAACAAGCTGGTGGGCGATCCAAGGACCTGGATGACGTTGTTCATCTCCAGAGAATTGCCCAAGCCGGAACTTCCGGCCCCTAACCCACGCATGCTGGCGACCGCTCTTCGCGCTCGCGCCTCACGCCTCTCCTCCTCCCCTGCGCCAAAATCTCGCCCACATGCCCCACTTTCTCGGCGATGGCCGCTTCCAGCCACAGGCGGCCATGCTCGGCGGTGGCCAGGCTGCCGGCCCCATACGCGCCCGTGGCTGTGTCGTCTTCCCAGGGCGGGTTGGCGATCAGGGCGCCGCCCTCCACCCAATCCATGTAATAGGACGGTGTGCTGACGAAATCGACCTCGTCCACGACCCGCTCCATGTGGACGGCTTGCGGGCGCAGGTGCAGCATCAGGCTGGTTTCCAGCTCGCAGGCGTGGCCCATGCCGCCGCTGGCCGAGCGCCGATATTTCTCTAGCGCGGCCACGCCCGCCGGCCCAGAGAGATAGAGCCAGCTGGTGGCGCAGAAGATGCGGGGGTGGCGCTCACCGGCATATTTGACCACGGTGGTAAGAAACGAGCAGTTGCCGCCGTGCCCGCTGAGCAGATAGAAACGGTCGTGGCCCAGCCCCACCAACGCCTCCACCACCGCCAGCCAGAAATCCTCGAACGCCCGGCCACCGGCGCTCAACGTCCCGGCGAAGGAACGGCGATGCGTGCTGACGCCGTAGGGGAACGCCGGCAAGCTGAACGCCGGCGCGGCCGCCGCCACGCCCCGGCTGATGGCAGCGATGATGTCGGTGTCGGTCGAGAGCGGCAGATGGTAACCGTGCTGCTCGGTGTGGCCGATGGGGATGAGGAGGACGCGGCCAGCGGGCGGCGGCAGGGCCAGGGGCGAAGCGGGCGAGGCCGGCTGCAAGCGCAGGATGAGTGATTCCGGCAGGGGCAGCGACAGGCCGGGCGGAGCCAGCAACAGGGCGTGCGTGAAGCCATCCTCGCTCAGGCTGCCGAGCAGGTTGCCGACATAGGCCGCAAAGTGATCGGGCGCCGTGGCCAGGCCGCTGCCCGCCCAGCCGTAGGGGAGGGCCGGGAGCAGGCCGGCGGCCGGGGGATGGCCCAACCCTCGCGCCAGCGTCGCCAATTCATAACCCTCGCCCAACGGCATCAGCAGCGGCGTCTCCCGCGCCAGTCCTGCCACCTCCGGCCAGGTCAGATCGGCAAAGGCGAAGAAGACGGTCATAAGATGAATAATGACACAAGTGGGGGAAACAAGAATCCTTTGGTTTTGTGTCGCGGGATAGTGGCTAATGTGCGCAAACCCGGTGTGCGAGGCGCCTCACCCCACCTCCACCACCACCGGCAACACCACCGGGTTGCGGCGCGTGGTCTGGTAGAAGTAGCGGCTGAGCGTGTCACGGGCGGTGTTGGTCAGGGCGGCTTTGCTGCGCTTGCTCTGAGCCAGACTGCGCGTCAGCGCCTCCTGCGCGCCCTGCATCGTCGCTTCGGCCTGTTCCTTGTAGACGACGCCACTGGTAAAGATCTGCGGCTCGGCGGCGAACTCGCGCGAATCCCGCCGCACCGTGATCACCACGCCGACGATGCCATCGCGGGCCAGCGCATCGCGCTCGCGCAAGACGGCCGGGCCGATATCGCCCACGCCGGAGCCATCGACGAAGACATAGCCGCCCGGTGCCCGCTCGACCACCCGGCAGCCGTCCGGCCCCAGTTCCAGCACATCGCCGTCCTGCAGACGAAAGATGCGGTCGCGGGGCAGGCCCAGGCTCTCGGCCAGGCGGGCATGGAGGTGCAGATGGCGGGCCTCGCCATGCACGGGGATGAAGAACTTCGGTTGGACGAGCGTCAGCAGCAGCTTCATCTCCTCCTGGCTGGCGTGGCCCGAGACATGGACGTTGGCGATGGGCGGGTACAGCACCTCGGCCCCTCGCTCCACCAGCTGGTTGATCATCCGCCCCACTTCCTCCTCGTTGCCAGGGATGGGGCTGGCCGAGATCACGACCGTGTCGGTGGGGTTTAGCATCAACTCGCGATGGCGGCCGGTGGCCATGCGGGCGAGGGCGGCTTCGGGCTGGCCCTGGCTGCCGGTGATCAGTAGCAACACCTGTTTGGGCGGCAGCTTGCCGGTGGTGTCCAGTTTGACCAGCATTCCCTTGGGGACTTTGAGATAGCCCAGCCGGCGGGCGATGTCGAAGTTCTGCTCCAACGAGCGACCGGCGAGGGCGACCTTGCGGTTGTGGCGTTGGGCGATGTCGATGATCTGTTGGAAGCGGTTGAGTTGTGAGGCAAAGGTGGCGACGATGACGCGACCGGGGGCCTCGCGCATGATCTTGTCGAAGGCCGGTTCGATCGTCCGTTCGGAGGGCGTAAAGCCGGGTTTCTCGGCCCCGGTGGAGTCGGAGAAGAGGGCGAGGACGCCCTCGGCGGCCAGCGCGCCCAGCCGGGCCAGATGCGGCTGGCCGCCGGCGCCGGGCGTGTAGTCGATCTTGAAATCGCCGCTGTGCACCACCCGGCCGGTGGGTGTGTCGATCACCAGGGCCATGCTGTCGGGGATGGAGTGGCTGAGGAGGATGGTGTGGACGGTGAAGGGGCCGAGGCGGAGAAGGTCGCCGGGCGTCACTTCGCGCAGGTCAGGCTTGAGGCGACGACCGAAGTGCTCCTTCAGCTTGCGGTCGAGCATGGCCACCACCAGCCGCGTGCTATAGATGGGCGCCTGGATTTCTTCCAGCAGGTAGGGGAGGGCGCCGGTGTGGTCTTCGTGGCCGTGGGTGATGACGATCCCGCGCACCCAATCCTTCTTGTCACGCAGGTACTCGAAGTTGGGGATGACCAGGTCGATGCCGAGCATGTCGTTTTCGGGGAACATGACGCCGGCATCGATGATGAGCAGGTTGCGCCCATATTCGAGCACGTTCATGTTGCGGCCAATTTCGCCGAGGCCGCCGAGGGGGATGAAGCGAAGGGGGGTGGGCATGGGAGGGGGGGCAGGGGGCAGAGCCTGTCCCTTCGCTCCGCTCAGGGCAGGCTCTGAGTGAAACGAAGGATCGCAGGGGGCAGGTGGCGGCTACGGGCGACGGAGAGCGGGCGGTGGAGGGAACGGATGTGTGTTGTCAGCAATTGTAGATCGGCGGCGGGGATGAGGCAATACGGCCGTCTTCGTGCAGGCGCTCCCTCTCTCCATCCCTGCGTCCCTGCATCTCTCCATCCCTGCGTCTCTCCATCCCTGCGTCCCTGCATCTCCGCCGCTCCGGCTTGATCAAAGTTCAGAAAGAAGCTAGAATGATCTTGACCAACATCTTGGTCAAGATTCTTGTGTTGACTGGCACCAACGCCAGAGGAAGGCAGCGATGTTGATTCTATCGGTTAGCGAGGCGAAACGTCAGATCAAGGACCTTGTCGCCCAGGCAGGCCTGGACGATCAGGTTTTCTATATCACGCGCTACAGCAGGCCCAAGGCCGTCATGATGGGCGTCGACCAATACGAAAGCCTGGTGCGTCAAATCAGCCAGCTCCAGGGCGACCTGGCGCGCATTTGGGCGGCGATGGACGCCCCCACGGGTGCGGACCAGCCGATCCTCTTCCCGACGCCCGACGGCGGCGCGCGCCCGTTCCAACCCAGCCGTCCAGTCACGCCAGAGGTGCGCGAGGCGATTCGTCGCGCAGCCCAGCTTGCCCTGACACAGCGAGATCGCACGCCTGAGCAGATCATCCAGGACGGCCGCGCAGCGCTAGAGCGCGCCCGACAGCAAGCCATCCTGAGCGGCCAGGCCATCTCTGAGGAGGCTGAGGCAGCGATCGATGACTGATCCGGAAACCGGTGCTGTCACAGGCGGCGAGTTGCGCGCTGTGTTGGATACCAACGTGCCCATCGCTGCGCATCTATCGCACAATCCTCACAGCCCCACGATCGAGTTACTGGTCAGATGGCGCGGCGGCCAGTTCATCCAACTTTATTCCGATGACATGCTGGTGGAGCTGGCCGAAAAGTTTCAGACGCGCAATATCGCGCCAGACGCCGCCAATCGCTATCTGGCCGACTTGATCACGCTCGGTGAATTCGTCATCGTCTCGCCAGAGCAAGTACCGGACATGATTACCGCCGATCCGGATGATAATGCTATCTTGGCCTGCGCCTTCATTGGTCGGGCCAGCCATATCGTCACCTATGACCCACATTTCGACGCTTTGGGCGGCGCCTATCAGGGCATCCCGATCCTTGACGGCCTGCACTTTCTCTACGTCGTACGCGGGGATCGACTGCCAGAAACAAGCTTCTGAGCAGGCATGAGAGAGAGTCCACACCAGGCGGTCCCAGGCCGGCAAGCCGGGGCATAACCGGCGTTTACTTGGGGCGCGTGTCATCGCGGAGAAAGTCCGGCATGGTTTTCGCCAGACGCAGGAGCCGAAGCCCTGTGCATAGCAGAGGGGAAGCAATCCCGACCAGCAGAGAAGATTGCTGGCTTCGTCCGGTATCCAACCAAGTATCCTGACTTGCCGCCGTCTGGCTCTGGCTGGACAAGTTCCGCCGCTCGAATAGAATTAGCCCATGCTGCAAATCTATTTTTTCGGAGCTTTGCGATTGGTGGCCGACGGCGCGCCGCAGGTGTGGCGCGCGCCGCCCAAGACCCTGCCGCTCTTCGCCTACCTGCTGCTGCACCGCCGGCAGCCGCTCAAGCGCGACCATCTGGCCTTCACCTTCTGGCCGGACGAGGGCGAAGACGCCGCCCGCGGCAACCTGCGCCGCCACCTGCACGAGTTGCGCCGCGCCCTGCCGGCTTCGTCGGCGGGGCCGTGGCTGCTGGCCGAAGGCGACGTGGTGCAGTGGAACCCGGCCGGACCCTACTGGCTGGATGTGAGCGAATTCGAGCGTTTCAGCGCCGCGCCCCACACCCTGGCCCTGGCCGTCCCCCTATACACCGGCGACCTGCTGCCCGAACTCTACGATGACTGGATTTTCTTCGAACGCGAGCGGCTGCGCGAAACCCTGTTCAACTGCCTGGAAAGGCTGACGGCCCGCTGTGAGGCCCAGGGCGATTTCAAGACCGCCATCGGCTACGCCCGGCACATCCTCCACCTCGACCCCCTGCGCGAGGAAACGACGCGCACGTTGATGGCGCTGCACTACCGGGGCGGCGACCGCCATGCCACCATCCAGGAGTACCGGCGCCTGGCGCAGACCCTGAAAACCGAGCTGGAGGCGCCGCCGATGCCCGAAACCGCGGCGCTGTACGAAATCATCACCCGCGGCCAGCCATTGCCCGCGACCAGCCAGCAGCCAGAAGACCGCGAGCGCGCCTGGGCGCCCCCGCACAACCTGCCGCCCCAGATGACGTCGTTCATCGGACGCGAGGAGGAGATCGCGGCCCTCAGCGACCGGCTCAGATCACAACCAAATCGCTCCCCCTGCCGGCTGATTACCCTGACCGGGACCGGAGGCAGCGGCAAGACGCGGCTGGCCATCGAGACGGCAGGCGCGGTGATCGATGCCTTCCCGCAGGGGGTCTGGTGGGTGGAGTTGGCATCTCTGACGACAGGGACGCTGCTGGCGAACGTCGTCGCCAACGCTTTGGGCCTGCAGGTGGGGTCGGGCCAGCCGGTGGAGGAGGCATTGGTGGACTATCTGGCCGGCAAGAAACTGCTCCTGGCGCTGGACAACTGCGAGCACCTCGTGACAGCCTGCGCCCACCTCATCCACCTCCTGCTGGCGCGTTGCCCCCGGCTGAGCATCCTGGCCACCAGCCGTGAGGCCCTGCATCTGGCCGGCGAACAGGTGTGGCCGCTGGCCCCGTTGCCGCTCCCTGACCCGCCCAGCTTGGGCCAGGCCACCGACGCGGCGGCGTTTGCGCTTGCGGGCAATGCCTGTGTCCGGCTGTTCGTGGCCCGAGCGCAGGCGCAGCAGCCTTCGTTCCGCCTGACGGCCGCCAACGCCGTCGCCGTGGCCGAGATCTGCCGCCGGCTCGACGGCATCCCCCTGGCCATCGAACTGGCCGCAGCCCGCACCCGGGCGCTGCCGGCGCCGCAGCTTGCCCGCCACCTGGACGACCGCCTCGCTCTGCTGACGACAGGCAACCGCGCCGGACTGCCCCGCCAGCAAACCCTGCGCAATCTGATCGATTGGAGCTATGACCTGCTCGGCGCCGAAGAACAGGCCCTGTTCCGCCGTCTGGCCGTGTTTGCCGGCGGCTGGGACCTGGAAGCAGCCGAGGCCCTGGCCGGCGCCGACGCCCTCGACCTCCTCTCGCAGCTGGTGGACAAATCCCTGGTCACGGTGGGCGAAGACGGCCGCTTCGGCATGTTGGATACGATCCGCCAGTACGCCGGCGAGCGGCTGCACGAGAGCGGCGAGGATGGGCGGGCCAGGGGGGATCATCTGGCCTATTATCTGGCCCTGGCCGAGATGGCCGCGCCCAGACTGCGCGGCCGCGACGAGACGGACTGGCTGGACAGGCTGGAATGCGAGCACGACAACCTGCGCGCGGCCCTGGCCTGGGGCTTGCAGGACGCCGATGCGCCGGCGGAACGCCAACTGGCCGGCCTGAGCCTGGCGGCAGCGCTGTGGCGCTGGTGCTACCGGCGCAGCCATCATGCCGAGGGCAAGCGCTGGCTGGAACAGGCGCTATCGCTGGCGCCGGCCAACCTGCCGGCGCCAATCCTGGCCGAACTCTACACCGGCCTGGGCACCATGGCCTGGCTGCATGGCGACTTCACCGCCGCCATGCGCTGGCACGAGGCCGCCCTGGCCCACTATCGGGTCGCGGGCGACCACGGCGGCATCGCCTTCGCCCTCAACAACCTGGGCGTGCAGGCGATGTCGCTGGATCAGCCCGACGCGGCCCTGGCCTGGCTGCACGAGGGCGAGGCCCTGGCCCGCGCCACCGACAGCCGCTTCGAACTCTCCTGTCTCCTCGCCAGCCTCGCCTGCCTCCACCTCACCCGCCTGGCGCAGTGGGCCGATGCGGAGCGTTACGGCCTGGAGGGATTGGCGCTGGCGCGTGCGCTGAACAAAGAAACAGCCGCCATGCAACTTGTCAACCTGGCCGAGGCAGCCGTCCAGACGGGCGACCTGGCGAAGGCGGCGCGCTATCTGGACGAGGTCTTGCCTCTGAGCCTGGAGACGCGGGACTGGTATCTGCATTGGGGCATATGGTCGGCGTGGGGCCTGCTGCGCTGGCGGCAGCAGCGTTTCGACGAGGCGGCCAAGGCCTATCGCCTGGCGGTCGAGGCGCTGGCGCGGCTGCCGAATCAACTTTATCTGGCCGACACACTGACCGGGCTGGCGGCGGCGCTGGCCCAGCAGGGCGGGGATGCGCATCGCACACAGGCGGCGCAGCTTTTTGCCATCGCCGATGCCATCCGGGCCCGCGGCGACTTGCACAGCATGCTGGCCGATGCCGCCGAGCTGCGGGCGGTGCAGGCAGAGGTGGAGGCGAGCCTGGCGCCGGAGGCGGCGGCGGGGCGGCGCCAGGCCCAGGGCTGGAGCCGGGACGAGGTCATTGCCTTCGCCCTGGCCACGGGGTAGGGGCGCAGGGCGGGGATATTGGCGCCTCACACCAGGCCGGGGAGGGGGGAGATCGATAGAATTTGCCAAATTGCCTGTCGCCGGACGCGTTTCGGACGATTTTTGGACGCCCCGTGGACGCGGGCCTGCTATGCTGCCTGGCAAGGGTGCGGGCCGAAGTTCCATTCCCCTGCCCCGCACCCAGGC
The DNA here is from genome assembly GCA_019695115.1 of Caldilineales bacterium. Taxonomy (GTDB): domain Bacteria; phylum Chloroflexota; class Anaerolineae; order J102; family J102; genus SSF26. The sequence goes on from JAIBAP010000010.1 coordinate 65,249, forward strand.
TCGGCCACAGGAGTATGCCATGACTTGCAGCAATGATCGGCCAGAGGCCCCCATCACGCACACCAACCACCGCCGCGACCATCTTTTCATCGTCAGGATCTGGCTGGAGCCGGGGGCCGAAGTCCGCCCCGCGCCGGTCTCCGGCCAGCTTGATGAGATGGGCTGGCGCGGGTCGGTGCAGCACGTGCGGTCGGGCCGGCGCCTCTACTTCCGCCGGCTGGCCGATCTCGATGAATTCATGCTGGGCTGGTTGGCTCGCTCTGGCGGCGCCCTGGAACCCGAGGAGGTCGAATTTGGCCCGGCTGCCTGACAACTGGCAAGCCCGCTTCTCAACTCACACCGCATCCCATGACGGGAGGAAACATGTCAACTTCACGCATCTTGACTCTGTTCGCTTTGTTCGTCCTGGCCGGCATGGTTGCGCTGACCACGCCAACCGTAGCCGCGCCCGCAGCCCGTCTGCTCGCTGCGCCTCAGGCCTGCACCGAGATCACATCACCCTCGCAGATTCCGGCGGCCGCCACGATCAATTTCGATGGCCTGCCCCACGACGCCATCATTGGCGATAGCTATCGGCCAGCTTATGGCGTCCGCTTCGAGAATGGCGCCACGCAGCGGGCGATGATCTACGGCAGCGAGCCGGCCGAGGCGCATTCGTCTCCGAACGTCGCCCTCAACCAGCCCGTGCCGCCCAACACCAGCAACAACGCGGCCATGACCATCACCTTCGATACGGCCAAGACGCATGTGGGGCTGTGGCTGGGCAACGGTGAAACGCAAGCACCAACCGCTCTGCTCACCGGCTATGATGCCGGGGGCAACGTCATCTGCCAGGTGCGCAAGACGGGTGTGCCGGAGCCACATACGATGTTCATCGGCTTCGACGACCAGGACGGGCGCATCGTGCGGGTCACGCTTGATTACGGCAACACCGCCCTGGTGGAATCGATCGACGACCTCAGTTTTGCGCCGGCCCCGGCCCCCACAAACACGCCCACACCCACATCGACGCCAACCCGCACACCCACTCGCACCCCGACCCCGACGAACACCTGGGTTCCCACCCGCACACCCACGCCGACGATAACTCCCACCCCTACCCCGCTCGACACGCGCACACCCACCGCGACCGCAACCTACACCCCCGCGCCCAGCCGCACACCAACCCCTACGCCCACGCGTACATTCACGCCAACTGCCACGCCCACACGCACGCCCACACCGTCCCCCACGCGCACTCCGACGAAGACGCCGACGCCCGCCATCGATCTGATCGCCGACCACCTCGAGGTGACGCAGGGCGTGCAGGACCTGAACAACAGCGTGCAGTTGGTGACGGGCAAGCGCACCTTCGTGCGGTTTTATGTCCACTCCACCCAGGGTCTCTACTACATCTCCTTTGCCAACCTGCAGGCGCTGAACCTCACCACTGGCAAGAGCGCCTGGCTCAACCCGATCGGCGGCATCCCGCCGCTCGGTCACATCGCCGTCCAGCACGTTCCCCACCGCAGCACGCTGAACGATACCTTCCTGTTCGAGCTGCCGGACGGCTTCCGCGAGGGCGCAGTGATGTTGACGGCCTACCTCAACCCCGACACCGACTGGCGCGACCGTTCGCCTACGGAGTTTTCCTATGCCAATAACGTCATTGGGGTAGGAGTGACATTCGAGGGCGTGCCGAAACAGTATGTCCACATCGTTGACATTGCTTATTCGCTCAACGGAAAAACCTATATCGCTTCCCCATCTCACGCCTTCAAGATGGAGAGCTGGCTGCGCCGGGCCTACCCACTATCCCGGCTACAGATGAAAATCACCGGCGCGAACTGGCCCTCTGCCGCGATGGTGGATGCGGAGGGTAACTTGACGAATCCGAATTGCTCCGCTGTCAACGGGGCGATGGGAATGATCTACTCTTACGACGTAAATTCCCCCGACGAGCCAGCCCAACCCCGGCTGCGCATCTACGGCATGGTGGATGACGGGGGGGGCTTCATGCGGGGTTGTTCCGGGATACCCAGTCACTTTGCTTCGGGGCCGACCGGCAAGCCGGGCGTCAACGCCAATCCTGGCAGCGCCTCGACCTGGGACTTCGATGGCTCCTACGGCGACTGGTACGGCGGCCACGAGTTGGGCCATGCCTTCGGTCGCAGCCACGCCAACTTCTGTGGAGCGGAAAACGGGTCGTCCTATCCTTACCTGGAAGGCCGCATCAGTCCCACGTTGGGGAGCGACAACTCAATCTACGGCTTCGACATCGAGACCCGCACCCTCTACCCGGCCTATTGGAAGGACATGATGACCTACTGCCCCAACGAATGGCTGAGCGACTTCACCTACGAAGGGTTGATGAGCACCTTCCAGGCCGAGGGCGCAATCGCTGCGGCCAGCGTGCAAGCAGGAGAGCAGACCGACCGGCTGCTGGTGCTCGGTTCCATCATCACCGCCACCCAGACCATTAACCTCTCGCCTTTGTTCGTCCTGCCCAACGCCGGCGATACCGAGCCGCGCACCCCCGGCGACTACGAGATCGTGCTGCGGGGAGGCGATGGCGGCGCCCTGGCCCGCTATCCCTTCACGCCCGATGAAATGAGCGAGGGAGATGCACTTGGGATCAGCGAGCTGGCGCCCTTCGTGGCGGGCACGGCGCGGGTGGAGATCCTGGGGCCGGGCGGCGCCCTGCTGACCAGTGTGCAGCCCGGCGCCAACCCGCCCACCGTCACGGTGCTGGCGCCCAACGGCGGCGAGACGCTGAACGGCGATGAGGTCGTCCTCTCCTGGGCCGCCAGCGACCCCGACAACGACCCGTTGACCTTCAATGTGCAATACAGCCCGGACAACGGCGCCTCGTGGGACATGGTGGCGGCGAGCCTGACGGGGACGAGCGTGACGCTGGACGTCGCCGATCTCCGACCCGGCGCGGGGGGACTGATGCGCGTGTGGGTCAGCGACGGCCTGCACACCGCCAGCGACCAATCGGACGCGACCTTCGTCGTGCCCAACCGGCCGCCCACGCTCACCATCGTCGAGCCGGTCAACGACACCACCATCTATGTCGGCCAGTCGCTCGGCCTGGCGGCGAACGCCTACGACCCCGGCGTGGGAACCATGGACGATGAGCAGGTGCAGTGGAGTTCCGACCGGGATGGCGCCCTGGGCCAGGGCGCGCAATTAACGGTCGCCAGCCTCAGCGCCGGCGTGCATCTCATCACCGTTACCGCCGATGACGGTCAGGGCGGCGTGTCCACCGCCTCGGTGACGGTCATCGTGAGCGACGATCTGACGGAGCCGGTGATCACGCCGATCTTCCTGCCGGTGATCCTGAAATGAACTGCTTCGTCCTCTTTGGTGCGGTGGGGCCAGCCCCCGTCGCACCAGAGAAGGCTGCCTGAGAAGGAATGCCATGCCCCGCCAATGGTTCGTCTCTCTCACCCTGTTCACGGCGCTGTTTCTGCTGGCCGGCTGTCTTCCGGCAACAACGCCGCCGTCGCCCGCCTCCCTCTTCACCCAGGAGGGCGAACCCTTCACCCTGCGCCTGGGCGAGAAGGCCCGCCTCACCGACGCCGACCTGGAGATCAGCTTTGAGACGCTGGTAGCCGATGGCCGCTGCCCAACCGACGCCCTCTGCGCCGAATCGGCCCCCGTGCAGGTGGACGTCAAAGTCCAGCGCCTTGGCTTCTCGGTCTGGAGCATCCTCCGCCTCAGCGCACACACCGATGGCGAGGGGCGCGTGCTGAGCGAGCCGGTAGCCGATACCCTGCCCAGCGATCGCTACGGCCCCGCCATCATCGCTTTGCTCAGCATCACACCCTATCCGACCACGGCCGGCGTGCGCCCCCGCGACTACGCCATCACCTTGTTGGTGACGCCCCAGGCAGAGGACACACCCACGCCAGCGGCGGCCTCCCAACTGCCCAGGGCCGCAGTGGGCGAACCGTTCGTGGTGCAACAGGGCGAGGAGGTGGCGCTGGACGAGAACCGGATGAGGGTCACTTTCGCGGAAGTGACGCGCGACAGCCGCTGCCCGGCCGATGTCGTTTGCGCCTGGTCGGGCATCGTCGATGTGCAGTTGCAGGTGGAGATGGCCGGCCACCCGGCCGAGCAGATCAGACTGGGCGGCGCCACCAACAGCGAAGGGGTCGTGCTCGGCCCGGTGGTGGAAGCCAGCGGTCCCACCGCCGCCTGGTACGCCGGTTACACGATCACCTTGCAGCAGGTGACACCCTATCCCGCCCACGCCAACCAGTCGCTGCCGTCGGAAGCGTACGCAGTGACGCTGCTGGTGGCGCCGGCTGAACCGCCAACGACCCCCACCAGGTCCGACTAAAGGACTTGGCTTTAGCCCTGATCTTCTCCATGAATGGAGATCCGAAGTCTGAGACCATGAATCATCAGCGCTCGCTTGCGATGTCTCTTCTCGCGGCTGTGATCGCCCTCGCGCTCACAAGTTGCGCCGCGTCTACTTCCCAAGCCCGCTATGGCGCTCGCGTCGCCTACGCCCAGGGGCAGCCGCTGGTCTTTCCCGACTTCACGCTGGAATTCAACGGCATGCGCCAGGTGACGCCGCCCAAAGCCCCGCGCAGCTTCCTCTACTACGACTTCACCGTCAGCAGCGGCGATGGACAGCAAACGGTATCCTGGTCAAGCGGAACCGGCGAGATCAGCCCTCACGAGTTCAAGGTGGGCGACAAGACCTTTCTGCTCGAGCTCGTCTACTCAGAACGATTCGGCTGGCTCGACGAGCATGAGCTTGTCGTCGAGCGCGAATGAGCCAGGCCACGCGTGCGTCTCGCCGCTTGAGCACACCGTCTTGCTCTGCACCTGGAACATCGTCGTGACTCTCTTCCGCTCTCTCAAACACCATTCCTTCTTGCTGCTCTGGCTCGGCCAGACTATCTCCCGCGTCGGCGACCACATGTATCAGATTGCGCTGGCGTGGTGGGTGCTGGAGAAAACCGGCGACGCGACGCAAATGGGCGCGGTCTTGATCTTCGCCCTGACGCCTGAGATCATCTTCTACCTCATTGGCGGCGTAGCGGTGGACCGCTGGTCGCGCGTCGGCTTGATGCTGGCGTCCGACGCCGCCCGCGGCGCGGTCGTGTTGGGTATCAGCGCCCTGGCGTATACCGATCGCCTGGAAGTGTGGCAGATCTTTGCCGCCAGCCTGTTCTTCGGCTTCGTGGATGCGTTCTTTCAACCCGCCTTCGCCGCGCTGACGCCGCAGCTCGTGCCCGCCGACGACCTGCCCAGCGCCAATTCGCTCACCAGCATCAGCACGAATCTGGGACGCGTGCTCGGCCCCGCGCTGGGTGCCGGCATCGTCGCCCTCGTCGGCATTCCCCTCGCCTTTGGGCTGAACGGGGCTTCGTTCCTCGTTTCGGCCCTGTTCATCCTGCCGCTGCGGCGGCTGGCGCTGCCGCGCCTGGCGGCAGAGCAACAGGCGTCGGTCTGGCACGATCTGCGCGAGGGCATTCGCACCGTGCTGGTTTCGCCCTGGCTGCGCACGAGCATCGTCGTCTTTGCGCTGACGAACATCACTCTGGGCGGGCCATACAGCGTGGCTATGCCGTTTCTGGTCAACGACAGCCTGGCCGCGGGCGTGAATGTGCTCGGCCTGATTTACGCCGCCTTTCCGCTGGGCTATCTCCTGGCGGGGATCTGGTTGGGGAGCCGGCCAAAATTACGGCGGCGCGGCCTCAAGATGTACCTGGCGAGTGCCCTCGCCGGCCTCTGCCTGGCTGCGTTCGGCCTGCTGCCGCCGCTATGGGTGATCTTGCTGGCGGCGGTGGTTAATGGCGCCGCGCTGGAGATGGGGCACTTGATCTGGACCAACTCGCTGCAAGAGCGCGTGCCGAACGAGAAATTGGGGCGCGTCGTCAGCATCGACAACATGGGTTCGTTCGCGCTGATGCCGATCGGCTATGCGCTGGCCGGCTGGGCGACGCAGGCTTTCGGCGCGCCGGTCGTCTTCATCGTCGGCGGCGCGGCCACGGCCATCCTGGCCGCCGCGCCGCTGCTCCTGCGCCCGATTCGCGAGTTCGACTAGCAGAACGCGGAAAGGCGGCGGAGGCGTCGCAGGGGTGTCATCGGGAGGGGGAGGGAGATCACTGCGAGACAAGCTACCTTTCACCGGCTTCACCTGCACTGGACAAGCCCCCTCTCCCGGTTAGAATTACTTCATGCTGCAAATCTACCTTTTCGGAGCCTTGCGATTGCTGAGCGAGGGCGCGCCGCATCCCTTTCGCGGCCTGCCCAAGACCTTGCCCCTCTTCGCCTACCTGCTGCTGCACCGCCGGCAGCCGCTCAAACGCCAGCGCCTGGCCTTCACCTTCTAGCCGGACGAGAGCGAAGACGCCGCCCGCAGCAACCTCCGCCGCCACCTGCACGACCTGCGCCGCGCCCTGCCGGCGCCGCCGCCAACCACCCCCTGGCTGCTGACCGAAGCCGACGCCGTGCAGTGGAACCCGTCCGCGCCCTTCTGGCTGGATGTGGCCGAATTCGAGCGCCTGAGCGCCGCGCCCGCAACCCTGGCCGCCGCCGTCCCGCTCTACACCGGCGACCTGCTGCCCGAACTCTACGACGACTGGATCTTCTTCGAGCGCGAGCGGCTGCAAGAGCGTTTCTTCACCATCCTGGCGCAACTGGCCGCCCGCAGCGAGGCCCAGGGCGATTACCAGGCCGCCATCGGCTACGCCGGCCACATCCTGCGCCGCGACCCCCTGCGCGAGGAAACCTCCCGCTGGCTCATGGCCCTGCACTACCGCGCCGGCGACCGCAACGCCGCCCTACAAGAGTACCGGCGCCTGGAACGCTGTCTGCAAACCGAACTCGACCTGCCGCCGCTGCCCGAAACGAAAGCCCTCTACGAGGCCATCGCCAGCGGCGAGACGCTAACCGGGCCGTGGGCGGACGAGAGCGAACGGGCATGGTCGCCCCCGCACAACCTCCCGGCCCAGGTGGCGGCCTTCGTCGGGCGCGAGGAAGAGTTGACCGCGTTGGAGACCCTCCTCGACCCCGCGCACGGGCGTCCCCCCTGTCGCCTCCTCACCCTCACCGGGGCCGGCGGCAGCGGCAAGACTACCACGAGATGGACAAGCGCCGGGGGATTTGCCTGTGTCTGGCCGGGCTGGCAGGCGTGGCCGCCGAAACCGGCCGGCCGGAGTTGGCCGCGCGGCTGTTGGCTGCCGTCAGCGTGCATCTGACGCCGATGGGCGCACACCTGATGGGGCCTGCTGACCAGGCCGAATATGACTGGCGCCTGGCCAGCGTGCGCGCCGCCCTCGACCCGGCTGACTTCGAACGCGCCTGGGCGGCCGGGCGCGGGTGGACGTTCGAGCAGGCGCTGGCGGCGGGGCTGGAAGTCTAGGCCGAGGCGAGCGACGGAGCGAGCGCAGGCCGGGCGACAAGCTGCGATCGACGGGCAATCCTGGGCGGGCGGGCGGGGATGCCATGAAGCATCCCCGCGGCGCTAATATCTTCATCGACATCGGGCCAATGCACCCCCAGCCCATTGCCGATGAACTCGAAGTGGTTGCGCTGCTCTGGCGATGCTTCCGAAAGACGCCATGACCAGGCCAGGGGTACACTAATGGTGCGTCCATCGGCCAGTTGAGCCGTGATAACGTCTTCTGTAACTTTTATGTCAACGATGCGCGGGGAGTTACTTATGGTTGGCATGACGTACTCACTTAATGGGATCATTATAGGCTATCTGGCCGCAAGGACAACTTGGCCCGTGAATGAGAATTCGCAGGGTGACTTGCGTTCCGGACGCCTTTCGGACGCTTTTCGGACGCGGCCCTGCTAGGGTGTCGTGCATCACCGGCGGCAAGCGAGTTTGGGTCGCCGGAGCCAGCCACGGAAAAACGCCATGGATGCCAAACAGCGCCGCGATCATCTCTTCATCGTCAGGATCTGGCAGGAGCCGGGGGCAAGCGACGCCCCCGCCGAGGCGATGTGGCGCGGGTCATGCTATAGCCACCGCCGTTTCCATCCAGATGGGGCTATCGCTCCACAGAGGGCGAAGGGCAGCGGGAAGTGGGCGGCCGAGATCATGGTAAGCCTCGATGATCGCCGCCAAAGCATCGTAGGTGTACAGGCCATTTTTGTTCAGCCTGACGTTTTTTGTGTAAGATAGTCTGTTGTTACTGATGTCACAGAGCCGTGCCTTCGTCCACCAAGGCTGGCTCTTTTCTTTGCTTCGACGAACTCATCTCAAATTCCCAAACAAGGAGACTTACCCCATGAGCAAGAAATGGGTCTATCTATTCAATGACGTTGACCAGGCCGAGACCTATGCCGGCGGCGACTGGGAGAAAGTGCGCGCCCTCTTGGGCGGCAAAGGCGCCGGCCTGGCTGACATGAACCGCGGCAAGCTGCCCGTCCCGCCCGGCTTCACCGTCACCACCGAAGCCTGCAATGCCTATCTCGCGGCCGGCGAACAGTTCCCGGCCGGGATGTGGGACCAGGAACTGGCGGCGATGAAGGAAACCGAACGGCAAACGGGCAAGGGCTTCGGCGACCCCGCCAACCCCCTCCTCGTCTCCTGCCGCTCCGGCGCCAAGTTCTCGATGCCGGGCATGATGGACACTGTCCTCAACATCGGTCTGAACGACGACACCGCCCAGGGCATGGTGGCCCTCACTGGCAACGAACGCTTCGTCTACGACTCCTACCGCCGCCTGGTGCAGATGTTCGGCTCGGTGGTGATGGGCGTGTCGAAGGAGGATTTCGAGAAGGTGCTGGAGGCCTATCGCCACAAGCGCGGGGTCAGCAACGACGCCGAACTCCCCATAGACGACCTCAAGACGATCACAGCCGAGTTCAAGACCATCGTCCGGGCCGCCACCGGCCGGGATTTCCCCAGCGACCCCTACGATCAACTCAAGCTGGCCACCGAGGCCGTGTTCAAATCGTGGAACGGCAAACGCGCCTTTGACTATCGCAACGCCGCCAAGATTGCCCATGACCTGGGCACAGCCGTCAACATCGTCACCATGGTCTTCGGCAACATGGGCCAGGACTCCGGCACCGGTGTGCTCACCACCCGCAATGTCTCCGACGGTTCGCATGAGATCGAGGGCGACTTCCTGATCAACGCCCAGGGCGAGGATGTGGTTTCGGGCACGCGCCAAACGTTGCGCATCGCCGAAATGAAGAACTTGATGCCCGAACTCTACGCCGAGCTGGGCGCCATCTGCCGCCAACTTGAGAACTACTACCGCGAGACGCAGGACATCGAGTTCACAATCGAGCGCGGCAAGCTGTGGATGCTGCAAACCCGCAACGCCAAACGCACGGCCCAGGCCGCCATCCGCATCGCTGTGGACATGGTGGAGGAAGGTCTGATCAACAAGGAAGAAGCGGTGTGGCGCGTCCAACCGGAGCATGTCGATTTCTATCTGCACCCGCAGTTCGACGCCGGCAGCAAGAAGAAGGGCAACAAGATCGCGGTCGGTCTCAATGTCTCGCCGGGCGCAGCCGTCGGCCAGATCACCTTCGACGCCGACACGGCCGAACGCTGGGCCAAAGAAGACAAGAAGGCCGTGATCATGGTGCGCCAGGAGACGACGCCCAACGATGTGCACGGCATGTTGGCCGCCAAAGGCATCCTCACCAGCCGCGGCGGTCGCACCAGCCATGCCGCCCTCGTCGCCCGCCAGTTCGGCATCCCGGCCGTGGTGGGCGCGGCGGCGCTGGATGTCGATCTGGAGAAGCGCCAGTTCACCGTCGATGGCGCCGTTTATCAGGAAGGCGACTGGTTCTCGCTCGATGGCAGCACTGGCGAGATCTTCGCCGGCCAGATCAAGACCGTTGAACCTGAAATCAACGATCCTTTTCTGCTCAAGCTCCTGGGTTGGGCCGACGAGATCCGCCGCCTGGGTGTGTGGGCCAACGCCGATTATCCCGTCGACGCCCGCCGCGCCCGCAGCTTCGGGGCCGAGGGCATCGGGCTGTGCCGCACCGAGCACATGTTCTTCGAAACCGAGCGCCTGCCCATCGTCCAGCGCATGATCCTGGCCAAATCCCCGGCCGAGCGCGACGAAGCCCTGGCCAAACTCCTGCCCTTCCAGCGGGCCGATTTCGACGGCCTCTTCCGGGCCATGGACGGGCTGCCCGTCACCATCCGCCTGATCGACCCGCCCATGCACGAGTTCCTGCCCTCGCAAGAGCAGTTGCTGGTGGATGTGACCGAGTTGCGCCTGACCAAACCCGGCTCGGCGGAACTGGCCGAGAAAGAGAAATTGCTGGCGACGGTGCAGGGAATGCACGAGGCTAACCCGATGCTGGGGTTGCGCGGCGTCCGCCTGGGCATCCACATCCCCGAACTGACCCGGATGCAGGTGCGCGCCATCTTCGAGGCGGCCTGCGACTGCGCCGGCGACGGCATCGATGTCCACCCCAAGGTCATGATCCCGCTCACCTCGCACATCAACGAGCTAAAGGTGCAGCAAACGGCACTGGAAGAAGAAGGCCGCCAGGTGATGGCCGAGAAGGGCATGACTATCGACTATCAGTTCGGGACGATGATCGAGATCCCGCGCGCCGCCCTCACCGCCGGCGCCATCGCCGGCATGGCCCAGTTCTTCTCCTTCGGCACCAACGACCTCACCCAGATGACCTACGGCATCTCGCGCGATGACGCCGAGAAGGGCTTCTTGATCGAGTACATCGAAAAGAAGATCCTGCCGGAGAATCCCTTCGCCTCGATCGACGAGGACGGCGTGGGCCAATTGATGGCACTGGCCGTCAAGACCGGCCGCGCCACCCGACCCGACCTGGAGGTTGGCATCTGCGGCGAGCACGGCGGCGACCCCAAGTCGGTCGATTTCTGCCACCGCACGGATCTGAACTACGTCAGCTGTTCGCCCTTCCGCGTGCCCATCGCCCGCCTGGCCGCGGCTCAGGCCGTGTTGCGGCAGAAGTTGGCGTTGGCGGTTGAGAAGTGAGGCGTGAGGCGTGTTGCGTGAAGCGTGAAGCGTGAAACGTGAAGCGTGAAACGTGATGTGCTAGACGTGAAGCGTGAAACGTGATGTGCTAGACGTGAAGCGTGAAACGTGATGTGCTAGACGTGAAGCGTGAAACGTGATGTGCTAGACGTGAAGCGTGAAACGTGGGCCAGGGGCGACTCTGGGCGCGTTTTGCGCTTCACGTTTTTTGTTCAAAACGTGTCTTGGCGCCCAGAAGGGGCAAACACGAAGGCTCAAAGACCGCAAAGATGATAACTTCTGTCCTCGGCACGTTCGGAACGATCCTCGGCCTGGCTCGGGCGATGCCGCAACTCGTCAGACTATGGCGCGCCCAGGAAGCCTTTGGTGTGTCCGTGGATACCGCCGCCACGAGCGCCATCTGCAGTTTCAGTTGGGTCGCTTATGGGGTTTTGACTGACCAATTTTACTTCAGTCTTGCCAGCGGCTTGACCGGCCTCATCTTCGCCCTGATCACGGTGTTTGCCCTGCGCTTTGGTCGCAAGGTGAAGGAGCTCAAAGTGGCTCCCATCTGGTTCACGGTTCTACTCCTGGCCGGACTCGTGGCCGGGAAGAACGGATTGGGCCTGGTTCTGGCCATCAGCGTCCTGGTCGCGAATCTTCCTCAGGTGTGGCTCGCCTATAAAGAAAGTAACCTGGCCGATCTATCCCTGGGAACCTGGTCGATCTCGACGGTCGAGGGGCTGACCTGGCTAAGCTACGCGCTTCTCCGGCAGGATGCTGCCATCATCGTCTCTGCCTTTTTTCAGGCGCTGACGAGCGGGTTGATTGTGGCCCTCAAACTGGCGCGCCAGGCAAGAATGCAAGGGCAAGAAGGTTAGGGGGTCTGGCCGCACGATGGGTTTGCGATCAGAACCCAGGATCCCAGATCAAAGTCAGGTCGAGCACGAAGCCGGAGAGAACGGGGTCGCCGGAGATGGCGGCGGGGCCGGCCAGCACGGCCGGGGCCTGGCCAGGCTGATAGACATGCACCTCGCCTGAGATAGGGTCGATCAACCAGCCCAGGCGAACGCCATTGGCGACATACTCGTCCATCTTCGCCTGCAGATCGGTCAAGCGGTCGGAGGGCGAGCGCAACTCGACCACGAAATCAGGAGCAAGCGGCAGAAATTTCTGTTTCTGGTGAGCGGTCAACTCGGCCAGCCGGCTACGCAAGACCCAGGAGGCGTCGGGGGCGCGCATGGCGCCGTTGGGCAGGATGAAGCCAGTCGTGCTGCTGAAACTGACGCCGCTGCGATTACGCCCCGCCCACTCGCGCAAAGCACAGCCGATGGCGGCGCTTCGGCTGCCCGATACTCCATCTGCCGGTGGCATGGCAACAATCTCTCCATTAGGCGTCCGTTCCAGACGAAGGTCGCGATTGGCCCGACAAAACTCGTAGAGATCATCGTCTGTGATCACTACCGGACCAACTTGGAAGACATGAGGCGATACTTCTAGCATAACAAATGAGTACAGTTCAGTTACGTCAGCATTTTGCGTAGTTCCCGTGAATTTGCATCTCACCAACACAATCGTCGGGTGACTTGGTCTTAGACCTTACCTCAGTTTCCAGCACGCTTGCAAGAGTGTGTAATTGTTGGCGGGGAGCTGGTGAATCTACTCCACTGAGGCTAAGAGTTGCCTCAATTCCTTCTCTCGTTCTTCTGGGTCAAGTATTACTTGAATTGCGCTGACAAAATGCTTCCTCAAACTCCAGAGTCGACTGAACGACGACTGGTTTGGAAGTGTGTCAGTGCGTTCCAAAACCTCATAGGCAGCTACGATATAGCTAAGCGCTGGTTGTCTAAAACCTCGATAGGCGGAGGGTTTGTCTTGTCCTACTGCATCTCGCTCCTCATTGGGCAGGAAGAACCTTCCCCGATCTATGAGAGATGAAAGTGTCTGTCTTGCAGTCCGAATCCTTGTGGCAGATTTGTCGATTTCATTAGCTGTCGGACTGGAATCACAAAGATAAATCGCTTCTGTCATTGCATCGACGACAGCATCTGCCCATCTCTGTAGTTCAGAATAATACTGCCCCTTGAGCGCCACAAGTTGGACTTGATGCTGTAGCTTAATATCGCGACGTGCTCTGAGTGAAAATGCAACACTAATTACTGCACTTACAATAGCAACGAGTACAGAAAGCAGTTGAATTGTTGTATCAGTAATATAAAACATTGCCAGTTCTCCAATTCGTGATTTATATAGATAATATCGCGCCTTTTGAGATTATTTCTTGATCTGATGTGATTTCATCAGTGTTTCATATCGATCTCTCTCGCAGCAGCACATTGCCACTTACCTCATATTACAGGTCACTTCCAGTTTCCGTCAACTCCCCTCGCAGATTAGCCGTCAGCAACCGGCGTCGCTCTGCCTGATCCAGGTCTTGCCCCAACAGGAACATCAGCTTGACCAGGGCAGTATGCGGGCGCATGTCGTAGCCCGAGGCGACGCCGGCATCGAGCAGGCGGCGGCCGGCGGCGTAGGTTTCCAGGCGCACACTGCCCTGCATCTGTTGGGTGATAGCAACGACCAAGAGGTCGCGACCGGCGATAGCTTCTGCCAACACTTCCGCCAGTCCCGGCGTAGCAGGGACATTTCCGCTGCCAAAAGTCTCCAATACGAGGCCGTGGATGGGAGCATCGATCAGATGGCCGAGCAGGTCAGGGCTGAGGCCGGGGAAGAGTTTGACCAGGGCGACTCCCGTCTCCAGCCGTCGATGAGCGCGGAGGCTGGCCGGGCGGGGCGGCAGCGGCGGCACGGGCGGGAAGGTGATGGCCGTCCCCACCTGGGCCAGCGGCGGGCAGTCGGGCGAAGTGAAGGCGTCGAAGGCGGAGATGGAGGTCTTGACGGCCCGGTTCCCGCGCAGCAAGTGATGGCCGAAAAAGATGCCCACCTCGGCCGTCTGCGGATGCCCGGACGCGGCCAACTCGACGGCGGTGATGAGGTTGTTGCGGGCGTCAGTGCGCACATCGCCCACCGGCGCCTGCGCCCCGGTGAGGATGACCGGTTTCCGCAGCCCCTCCAACAAGAAGGAGAGGGCGGCGGCGGTGTAGACCATGGTATCGGTGCCGTGGAGGATGACGAAGCCATCATAGCCGTCGTCGTTGCGGTCGATGTGCTGCGCCAGGGCGAGCCAATCGGCCGGGCCGAGGTCGACCGAATCGCGCGGGGGTTCGAGCGTGAAGTGGTCGCAGGCGGCGACGCGGCGCAGTTCCGGCACATGCTCCAGCACGCCGCCGATGCCGGCCGGTTCGAGGGCGCCATCCGGGCGGCGCACCATGCCCAGGGTGCCGCCGGTGTAGATGAGGTGGATCAAGGAGGGAGGAGGGAGGAGGGAGGAGGGAGGAGGGAGGAGGGAGCACGCCCACGTGCGATTTGGACTCAAGTTCCAGCGGCGGATACGCACGGGGGTCGCGGCCGATGAGTGAGGAGGGAGCACGCCCACGTGCGATTTGGACTCAAGTTCCAGCGGCGGGTGGGGGGGAATCGAAAAGAGATTATGGCACGGAGGAAGGAAGTGGGCAAGGACGAGGAGAGAAGGCGCGCCGCGCCCGGCCTGGGACAACTGGCCGGGCGCGGAATGTAGAAACCGATACTCTATTTTCTCTCAGAGCCAGCGATGAACGGACATCCTTACTTCGTCGGCAAGCCCTCCCACAGCCTGGGCCACGGTTCGGATTCGGCTTGAGGCTGCACCGGCAGTCGGTCTTGCTTGACGAGGTTGGCGCCTGGTTCAGAAGGGACAACGGCATTGGCATCTTCGCCAACAGGCTGTTCCTCGGCGCTTCCGTCGGCAGTTGCGAACGTCAAGTCATCGACCCAGAAACTGCTGTAGAGTGAGCTATCCGTTTCCGACCGGAATGCGATAGTCACATTCTGCCCTGAATAGGCGCTCAGATTGACCGTCGTGCGTACCCAGCCGCCGGTATTGGTCTCGGCACATAGGTCGAAAGCGCGCGCGACCGTGCTGCCATTGATCACCACTCCGGCGAAATCATAGCCGCAGTAATCCTCCGAGCCGATCATATACCAGAACTGGAGATAGGCGCTGCTGGGCTGAATCGACACCCCGCGCTGCCAGAAGGCTGACACCTCGCTGTGTTCGCCCCCTAGCCAAGCCGCCCAACTGCCGCCATGCGGCTGGCGGGTGGGCGGCAACTGATCCGCAGAAACAACGATCTGCCAGCCGTGAGTGGAGTACTCGTCCCACCCAGCGTAACGCCCCTGCTCGAAGTCACCATTGCGAAGCGAATTGGCCGTTGCGATACGCGTGATCCAACGAGCGCGGTCGGCGCGATTGCCGGCAGTGTCGTAAATTTCGGCGCCGATCATGAATGATTGACCTGACGGAACGCCAGCCATATCCCAAAACATCTCGTAAGGCGCCGTCACATCAGAAGCAATGACCCGCCACTGGCCCGTGCCATTGGTCGTGAACACCACACGGGCGACGCCCGAACCGCCAGCGTTGTCCTGCGCCTGAACGCGCAACCACACCGGCGCCGCCACCTGTGAATTGGCGGCCGGTTCAGTAAAATCGCCGCTCGGCGGCGTCGTATCGACGGCACCCTGCTTCGTGATCCACCGAATACGGTCAGTGCGATTGCCGGCGCGGTCGTGAATCTCGGCGCCAATCATGAAAGGTTGATTCACCGGCACACCTGCCATATCCCACTGAACTTCGTAGGGTGGAGAGCTGTCCTCGCCGATCAGCCGCCATTGGCCCGTACCATTGCTGGTGAAACGAATCTTGGCGATGCCTGAACCCCCGGCAGTGTCCTGGGCCTGCACACGCAACCACACCGGCGGGTTGACCTGAGCGTTGGCGGCCGGCTCCGTAAAATCGCCGGTGGGTGGGGTTGTGTCGGTGGCTGTCTGCCTGGTGATCCAACGGGCGCGATCGGCGCGATTGCCGGCGTTATCGTAGAGTTCGGCCCCGATCATGAACGCTTGACCGGTGGGGATGCCGGACATATCCCAATACAGCTCGTAAGGGGCCTGATTGTCCTCGGCGATAACCCGCCACTGACCCGTGCCGTTGGTGGTGAACTTGACCCTGGCCATGCCTGAGCCACCGGCATTATCCTGCGCCTGGACGCGCAACCACACTGGAGCGTTGACTTGAGCGTTGGGCACTGGTTCTGTAAAATCGCCAGTGGGGGGTGTGGTGTCGGCAGGCGCGTCTCGCTGCCAACGGAATGCTGCAACAGCCGCCCCTACATTTTCGTAATACTCGACTTTGACATCGTGCTCGCCAGACGATAGCGAGCGTGTGGCGCGATATTCTGTTGCTCCCTGATCGATCCATCTATCAATCACTAGATTGTTGTCGATCCAGACTCGCACGCCATCGTCAGTATACGAAATGAAGGTGTAGTTCCCCGACTCAAAAACGAAGCGCCCCGCCCATCGCACCGAGAAATGATCGGCATTCACCCCATTTACCGGGCCGTTGTACCCCCAGTCATAGCCAAACGGCGCTGTTTCGCACCGTTGGACGGTGGGTGAACCACTCAGTGCTTGATTGTTGAAGTATTGAGTGGTGAACTGCGCGGATAGGCAGGTGGACGGGCTTTGACCTAGGGCTATGCGCCCACCCCAAATGTCGAAATCTTGGCCAGTCTGGCTGGGAGCATGTTTGCTATAGGCGACCAAATAATCGGCTGTTCCTGTGTTGCCGGAGGGATTCGTTGCCATTGCCACCCCAATTTGATCATCGTTATCACTGTCAACCGAGTTGCCGACGCCTGGCTCGCTTCTTACAGCGCCATCCAATTTGAGCAGTTGCCCATCCTTCGTAATTCGCTGGACGCGTACCAATGACAAGTATCCCCATATCGACTCCAGATGACTACTGAGGGTCACCATGAATTCCTGAGGGGAAGCAAGATAATCTGTGGCCAGAAACCCACTGGGAGCTTCACCATTGTGTGATTCGGCGTAAGTCATCCTGACCACCGGAAACACAGCACCAGCCGGATCGTTAGCCGACACCGGCCTGGCCAGAACTGACCAAATACGGGCGTCATTCTCGCGCGCTTGTGCAAACCAGACCACCAGAAAACGATCTTCAGCGGCGGCGACTGCCGGGCGTGGCGTCCAGGTAGCGGAGGCGTCGTAATTGGAGTAGTCGCCATTGTTGGCCAATGCCAGATCGCTCCCGATAGGCGATGTATCAGCAGCCAATCGCTGGGCATAGACGGCAAAGCCGCCAGCCTGACCTCCCGCGTTGCGACGGTCCTCCCAGGCGACGAGATACTGAGCTAGATTGGAACTAAAGGCCAGGCGCGGACGAAAGCCGCCGGCGGCAGCGTCCGAGACATCGCGGGTTGCCGTGACGGTTGGAGAATCCCCATTGAGAGCAAACTCGAGGGCTTTGATTCGACTTGCGCTGCTGGCATTGTTGCCACAATCTGCCGTCTGCGCACCGCCGATAGTTGGAGGTAGATAATCGTCGCCTTCCACATAGGCGACCACAAAACGCTGCCGCGTAGCATTGTAAACAATGCTAGGCGAATGTCGGTGCCCCGCTCCGCTCACCAATATCTGATCGGAGCGAGCGGACGCATCCACCACTCGCTGCATGCGAACTTGACATGAACCGCCGCGGACGGTCCACACCACTGCGAATGTTCCATTAGCGGCCGCTACCGATGGCAATGAGCTGCGCGCAACACTGTTGGTGTCCGAGATGCGAAACTCACTGCCTGCTGGCTGACCAGCAGGATTTAGAAAGCGACCGTAAACATCAAAGCCATCGGACTGTGAACCGGCATTGCGGGGAGATAGCCAAACCACCAGAAAGCGACTGCCGGTAGCATCATAGGCTATTGCCGGATAGACATCTGCATCTCTCTGATCACTGTTTCCGCTCGCTCCACCCAGACGTCCAGGTGGGACCACTGTTGCGGGCGCACCAGCTACGTAAGCCAGGGCCGCAATCGCCGTCAGAGTGGCAACAGTAACGAGCGCCAATGCCGCCGCGAGCGAGTAGCGCCATCGCCCAGCGAATAGAACGCTCCTCGACCCATGATACGCTTTCATAGTACACCTTGCCGTGTGCAGCATAAGGGGGAGAACGGATCAGGTAGGCAAGAAGCAAGACGTCGATAGACACCTTTTCTCTCGACAGGCTCTTATCGACGCCCTGCGCGCAACGAGAGATCAACGCAAGATAGTTGGCAGGTAGATTCTTCGCTCAGTCGCAACAGTGCTGATTTGCTTCCACGCCTGGTCGAATGTCATACCAACCAGATGCATCAGATCCACGCGCTCCGTTTCCCGTCGAATTACCGCAGCAACTTCACCCTTGCCAGATGCCCTATCCGCTTGGGCCACATTCAACAGGAATGATTCCAGATGGGTTGCCATCGCTTGCGAGAACACAACCTCTGACCCGTTGCCATTCACCCACAAGGCAAAACCGGCGTTCAACTCCTTTAAGATCTCGCCGCCTTGCCTGCGCAACGATGGGTCAAAAAGCACGAGGTAGCTGACCCGCCCTGTGTGCTTTTCATAGAGATTACGGTAATAGCGACCTGCGGTCGAGTTATTCAAGTGATCACGCACCCGGTAGAGTGTCGTTGCTAATTCCAGGGCAGATGACTGATCAGAGTGGAGTGCTATGTCATCGAGAATTACCGCAGCGACGCAAGTCGGGCACTCTGGGGGCTGCCATTGACCATCGAGACCGACGGCATCAAAACCGGAGCGTACAGCATTGGCCACTGCGGCGTCGTTGGCGTATAAGTCATTGGCTGACTGAATAGCCTGGGCGCGAGCATCTTCCAGGCTGGAGTTGGCCTGTAAGTAACGAGTAAGGGCGCGGAAAAAGATGCGCTCGGCCCTGTCCTTACCTACGGCTGCATGGGTGGCGATGTTGAAGAACGCCTTGTTGGGGATGCCGCTGTTAGTATGAACACCGCAATTGTCACTGCTTGTCTCGACCCAGTCTCTGACATGGTCGGGTTGACCAAATCGCTTGGGATCCGACAGATCACGTATCGCTTCCCGTCCTCCTAGTGCGTCGTCCGGGAGATCCTCGCCCATCAACCAATCTTCGCGATCGATCATGGCGCCAAAGATGTCCGAGAAACTCTCGTTCAGGGCGCCTGACTGCCATCTGTACTCCAGATTGGCGGTGCGTTCTGTGACAGCATGGGTCAGTTCATGGGCGACCACATCGTTGACAGGGAAATCGTCGCCATAGACCATCTGTGCACCATTCCAAAAAGCATTCGCATAATTGCGTGAATAGTGAACAGTTGAGATGATTTTTGCACCAGCATCATCAAAACTGTCACGATTATGCGTGTTCTTGAAGTAATTGTAGGTAGTACCGGCGAAATCGTGAGCATTATCAACATCGCGATCTCCTACCGGCCCATCGTTTTCCCGTCGTCGCAATGTCCCGGGCAAGCTAGTACCATGGTTAGCGTCGTAGGTTTCACGATTTCTCGCTGTGGGCACCGCTATTTCAGTTACCGCCCCCTGATACAACCTGTCGAGAACATCGTTGATGTCGCCGGTCTGCGCATCAATCACATAAACATTTCGAGATGGAATCGCATCATCCCGCAACTCTATTATCCAGGCAAGCCTGGCAGTTGCACCGGGGTTCTCCATGAGTCGAACGTAGACAACCAGGACAGGGGCGGCCAACAGTTTGCCGCCTGGCAGCGCCTGGTGCGCCATTGCCAACGCGTCGTCAGCGGTAACTGCAGGCTGCACGCTTGACAACTGAATCCCTGGCACATACTGATTGCCAATCGCCGCCACCGACTGCCCATCGGCGCTCAGATGCACCTTGACTGTAGCGTTGTATACCTCCACCCCCTGGTATATTTGTTGCATTGTGATATGAGTCATGCCGATCTCATCCACATCGGTCTGTTCGACCCGTAGCTCCTGCGCAGGCGCCACCATCCCAAAAATCGTTGCGTACCGATCCAGAATGCCAAACGCCGTCGTGTTCGGATCTGGTCTCTCTCCCTGACTCAACCCCACAAGATCCAGCGGGATCACTCCGCTGACGAAACCGGGGGTATTCACTAGCGGGTTCCACGTGATTTCGACAATACCGCCTGCGTCGGCCCGAAGTTGACCAACATCGGGTGGCAGTGGCAGATCAGCAAAACTTGTGCTCCCTACAGCAAGGCTCACAAACAGCCACAGGCTGATGACGAGAACTGCGAACACAGGGCGTTTCATGAAGTGCCTCCTTGTTATGAGTTGGCAAATGCTTATGGGACGAACAACGGTGAAGACTCCGCCCGCGCGATCGATTAGGGAGTTCGAGTCGAGCGCCAACCTGTCCGCGATCGCTCTTGCGACAATTGATCACGCTGGTTTCTGCTCCATTATATGGTAGGTTGGTTACAAAATGATCTACGACTTTTCTACGAATCTGCTTCACCTATCGGATGTTCGGTGACTTGAGCGGCACAAGCGGTGTCCGAAACGCTCCTGGCAGAGTACACGCCTGGCTCGTCTCACTTCCGCCAGTTGCGTTTCCGATCATATTGATAAAACCACGCCCCCAAATCTGACACCCAACCGCCGTTTCGGCCGCCAGTCTCCAGAACCTATGCCATCCAGTCCCCTCCCCCACAACCTCCCTTAGCCCGCCTCCTACCCCCCTCCCCCTGCAATCCCCCCCACCCTTGCCCCCGTCACCCTGACGAAATCCCCCGGCGCCAACACCACCTGCACCCCGCGCTCGCCGGCGCTCATGCCGATGCGCTCGAACGCCAGGGCGCTGCGGTCGAGAAAAACGGCGAAGCCCCGATTGGCCAACGCCAGGGCGCTGATCCCACCCTTCTGCAACCCCGTCAGCCGCTCGGCCTCGGCCTGCGTCGCCATCCGCACCTTCTTGGCCCCGGCCGCCGCCGCCAACGCCTTCAGATCCACCTCGGCATCGGCCGGAACCAGGGCCAGGATCGGCTTGCCTTTGTCTGGCTCGGTGACGATGGTCTTGAACACCTGCGCTGGCGGCAGGCCAATGGCCCCGGCCACCTCTTCGGCGCTGACGAACACTCCCGGGTCATAGCGATGCGCTTCGTAGGCGATCTTCTTGCCTTCCAGAAAGCGCATCGCCAGGGTCTTTTCGGGCACTTTTGGCGACATGGGCCGGTCTACAGGTGGTTTCGTGTTGCGTAGGCGGAGGCCGCCTACGCAACACGAAACACGAAACAACTACTTCTTGCCGAACATACCGCCAACCGCGCCCATGGCGCCGCTGACGCCGCCCTTCACCATGTCGGCGGCGCCGCCCATCATGCCGCCCATCCCGCCCATCAGGGCGTCGAGCTGGCCGGCAATCGGGGCGGGGAGTTTGCTCTTGAGATAGTCCAGAACCGTGGTCACGGCCGTCTTGGCCTGTTCGGCGGTGATGCCGGCCTTCTGCGAGACCATGCTGATCAATTCGTCCATCGTTTGTTTCTCCTGGTTGAGTGAAAATCGGTAGGGTGACGGGTGCTGATCTCACCCTCTGCCCCAGATGATAGCATCCTCCCAGGAAAGGAACGCTTTCAGATCACTTACAGCGTTGTTACGAACGCAAGATTGGCTCAGGCTCCCGCCGGCTTGATCCTCGGCCAGGCATGGACGGCAAAGGCCGCCACCGCCGCCGCCTCGGCCATCCGCCCCGCTGCCATCACCCCACCCGCTAGCGCCAGCGTCGGGCCAAAACCGGCCAGCAACACACCGGCGTTCAGCAGAAAAAATGCTGCCCAGGCGGGCGTCTCGTTCCCGCGCCGGCCCTGAAAGCGCGGCAGAATCCAAAACGCGACCCCCATCATCAGCTGCACCGTCCACCCCATCAACAAACACTCGATGTGCGCCGGCAGCAGCCGCCAAAGCAACGGCGACAGCGGCGCCCCTTTATTGCTCAGCATCAGACCGCCCAGGGTGAAGCCCAACGCCAGGTAGACGAGGGCGGAGCGGATGAACCAGCGACTCAGCCGGGGCATCGCTCAGCGCTCCTTCACCCTGCCCCAGGTGTTGATGACAAAGGCCATCCCGGCCAGCCACTGCAACAGCGCCGAGATCACCAGCGCCCAGCCCCACACGCCGCCATAGAGGGCGGTCAACGGCTCGGCCGCCACTCGCAACACCAGGCCACTATTCAGCAGCCAGTAAACGGCCCAGGCCAACTGCTCATTGCCGTGCGGCTGCTCGCGGCTGTATTTGGGGAACATCCAGTAGACGATCCCGAAGATGAGTTGGGCGATCCAGCCCAGCATCAGCAGATGGAAATAAACCGGCGCCAGAGCATCGACCAACAGCGGCAAGTCGATGACGCTCCGCAACGCCAACAACAGCCCCGTGACCAGGGCCGCGACCAGGTAGACAAGCGACGTGCGGGCGAACAGCCGGGTGAGAATGGGCATGGCAGCGACCTACCTTTCCTTCGTCCCGCCCCGCACAACCGAGGCCACCACCAACGCCATGAAAACCAGGATCGCCGTGGCGTTGAGAATGCCGCCCCACCGCCGCACGGTCATCTGCAAGGCCAGGTCGCCCACGATGCGCAGGGCGAGCGAAAGGTGAAGGAGGGCCAGGGGCAGATAGAAGAGGGGTCGGTAGACCAACGGCCGTCCCAACACAGCCGGGAAGATGATCAGGGCGTGGCCGAAGATCATGCTGAAGACGAAGCCCACGAACACGGCATGGAGCATGGCATCGTACTGCAACCCTGCCGTCATGCCGCCAAAACGCAGCATCAGCAGGCCGCCAACCGCCAGCCAGATGTAGCCGGCGATCAGGGCCAGGGCGATGAAGCGCGCCTGCCCGCCCGCCCGCAGCCGCCGCCAGGCGATGTCGAACCCGAGCAGCCAGACCGCCAACGCCACCATCCCCAGCCCGGCCAGCCGCACACCCGCCCCCAGGCTAAAGAGCGAGAGCAGGCAAGCCGCCAACAGGGCGAGGGTGATCAGCACGAAGGCAGCCTGCACACGCCGGCTTGGTCGCAGCAAGCGGCTCAATTCCAACCGTTCGCCGGCGATGGTGAGGACGACAAAAACCTGCCACCACAACACAACCTCGGCCACGGCAC
The DNA here is from genome assembly GCA_019695115.1 of Caldilineales bacterium. Taxonomy (GTDB): domain Bacteria; phylum Chloroflexota; class Anaerolineae; order J102; family J102; genus SSF26. The sequence continues at coordinate 88,283 of JAIBAP010000010.1, forward strand.
GGCCCCCCAGCCAGAGGAGGTTGCCGAACAGAAAGACCATCGCCCCGGCCAGCAGCACCGCCGAATAGAAGGCCGGCTGCAGACGATAGATGCGGGCCATCGATGCTGCCAGCCCCAGGCTGCCCACTGTGACCAACAGCGGCCCGGCCAGGCCGCCCACCCCCACCAGGAGCAGCGCCGACCCCAGGCCGGCGGCCAACGGCGCCAGGAAGAACGGCCACCGTGGCCCCTTGTGGATGGCGCCCAAGCCAACCGCCCGCTCCAGGCTGATCAGCGTGCCGAGGAAGCCGCCCACCATGAGAGGGCCATGCGCCATCGGCAGCAAGGGTCGCAGCGGCGGCCAACTCCAGCCCATCCGGATCAGCCCGGCCCAAAGGGCGGCCAACAACGACAGCATCGCCAACGCCAGCAACGGCGCGGCAGGGTTGAGGGTGCGTTTCATGGCAGGGAGGGGGAGAGGGGGAGACGCAGGGACGCAGGGAGGGGGCGAGGGCTAATTCGTCCTTCGTCCTTCGTCCTTCGTCAAATCGGAAGCGAAACGCCTGGTCTCGAAGTGACTTGCGTCTAGATCATGAGCAGGAGCATGATCACCTGGGTCTTGGCGCGGATGCTGTGGGGCAGGTGCGGCTGCATGTGCGTCCAGTCGCCGGCGCTGGCGGGCCAGGCGTCGCCGCCCACCGTCACATCAGCCTCGCCGGCCAGGATGTGCAGGATGGCCGGGCGGGCGGCGGTGTGCTCGGAAAGCTCCTGGCCGGGCGCAAAACCGAAGACAATCGCCTTCATGCGCTCATCCTGGTAGATCGTGCGGCTGATGATGCTGTCGGGTGCAATCGTGGCTACGGCGTCGAGGAGGTTGGGGAAATGGGCGTAGGGGGGCATGGGGAGAGAGGGGAGACGCAGGGAGGGAGGGACGCAGAGAGGGGGAGAGCGGAGACGCAGGGAGGGAGGGACGCAGAGAGGGGGAGAGCGGAGACGCAGGGAGGGAGGGACGCAGGGAGGGGGAGGCAACGTTATCGTCGATCATCCATCGACTTGGGCAGAGTATAGCACGGATCGCGAAGCAATGCTGCGACTTTGGTCACATCGGCTGCCTTTCATTTTGGGGCGCGCGGCATTGCGAGCAGCCCATGCCGCGTGCGGCATGTCGCCCGAGCAATGAACTCCCACCCCAATTGATCCTCCCGCCATAGACGCAAAGGGCCGATTGGGGGTAAAATAGGGCCGGACGGGAGGGCGATCACCATCGCTCCCCCACCCTGCCCACCCCAAACCCCATCTTCATCCCAAGAGGTCTTTCCACATGGAACGCACAACCGGCACGTTTACCGTCAAATCCGGCCTGGCCGACATGCTCAAAGGCGGCGTGATCATGGACGTCACCAACGCCCAGCAGGCCCGCATCGCCGAAGAAGCCGGCGCTTGCGCCGTCATGGCCCTGGAACGCGTGCCCGCCGATATTCGCAGCCAGGGCGGCGTCGCCCGCATGAGCGACCCCGACAAAATCTCCGAGATCATCGAGGCCGTCACCATCCCCGTCATGGCCAAAGCCCGCATCGGGCACTTCGTCGAAGCCCAAATCCTCGAGGCCCTCGGCGTCGATTTCATCGACGAGAGCGAAGTCCTCACCCCGGCCGACGAAGCCCATCACATCAACAAATGGGAGTTCAAAGTCCCCTTCGTCTGCGGCTGCCGCAACCTGGGCGAGGCCCTGCGCCGTATCGGCGAAGGCGCCGCCATGATCCGCACCAAAGGCGAAGCCGGCACCGGCGATGTCGTCGAAGCCGTCCGCCACGCCCGCGCCGTCGTCGGCGACATCCGCCGGCTGCAAACCATGGCCGCCGAAGAAATGTTCGCCTTCGCCAAAGAAATCGGCGCCCCCTACGAATTGGTGCGGCTGACCGCCGAGATGGGCCGCCTGCCCGTCGTCAACTTCGCTGCCGGCGGCATCGCCACCCCTGCCGACGCCGCCCTGATGATGCAACTCGGCGTCGATGGCGTCTTCGTTGGCTCCGGCATCTTCAAAAGCGGCGACCCTGCCCGTCGCGCTGCCGCCATCGTCAAAGCCGTCACCCACTTCCGCGACCCCCACATCCTGGCCGAAGTCAGCCGGGGCCTGGGCGAGCCGATGGTCGGGCGCACCGTGGCCGCCATGCCCGAAGCCGAACGCATCGCCGGCCGCGGCTGGTGAGTCATTGCCATGCGCATCGGAGTCCTCGCCCTACAGGGCGCCTTCCGCGAACACCTGCACAAGCTGCATCAGATCGGCGTCGATGCCAGCGAAGTGCGATTGCCCTCTGAACTGAACGGACTCGACGGCCTCATCCTCCCCGGCGGCGAATCCACCACCATGGGCAAACTGGCCGAAAGCTACGGCCTGGTCGCACCCCTGCGCGCCTTCAGCCGCCGCCGCCCGACCTGGGGCACTTGCGCCGGCATGATCCTGCTGGCCGAACGCGCCCAGGGCCAGAAACAGGGCGGCCAGCCCCTCCTCGGCGGCCTCGACATCACCGTTGACCGCAACTACTTCGGTCGCCAGGTCGATAGCTTCGAGATCGACCTGCCCATCCCGGCCCTGGGCGAAACCGCCGACCCCTTCCACGCCGTCTTCATCCGCGCCCCGGCCGTCATCCAGGCCGGCCCGGCAGTCACGGTGCTGGCCCGGCTTCCCGACGGCGTCATCGTCGCCGTGCGCCAGGGCCGGCTGCTGGCCACCGCCTTCCACCCCGAACTCAGCCCCGACCTCCGCTTCCATCGCTACTTCGTCCAGATGGCGGCCGAGGCGGACTTGCTGCCTGATCCGGCTCCGCCCTGACCCGTGCCTCCCCTCCCCTTCATCACCGCCGACCTGCCCGGCTGCGGCGGCCAGATCAAAGCCGAACCCGACCATTTCATCGTCGAGGAGGTCCCCCTCTACCCGCCCGACGGCGAAGGAGAGCACCTCTTCGTCTCCCTCACCCGGTCGGGATTCACCACCCGCCAGGTGGTGGACGCCCTGGCCGCCGGCCTCGGCCTGCGGCCCGACGACATCGGCTACGCCGGCCTCAAGGATCGGCAGGCGCGCGTCACCCAGGTCTTCTCGCTGCCGCGGGTGCAGCCAGAGGACGTACGGGCCGTGGCCGCGGCGCGGGGATGGGAGTGCCATTGGGCCGCGCCCCATGCCAGCAAACTGCGCCCCGGCCATCTCCTGGGCAACCGCTTCACCATCACCATCCTCGCCCCCACCGCGCCCGAAACAGTCCCGGCCATCATCGACGCCCTCCAGAGCCGCGGCCTGCCCAACTTCTTCGGCGCCCAACGCTTTGGGCGCTACGGCGACAACGCCGAATCCGGTCTGGCCATCCTCACCGGCCAACGCCGGCGCCCCCACCAAAAATGGCTGGCCCGGCTACTGCTCTCGGCCTACCAATCGCAGCTCTTCAACGACTACCTGACCCTGCGCCTGAGCCGCGGCTGCTTCGACCGGCTGCTCCCCGGCGACCTGGCCAAGAAAACCGACACCGGCGGCATGTTCATCGTCGCCGAGGTCGAGACCGAGCAACCCCGCTTCGACCGCGGCGAGATCACCTTCACCGGCCCCATCTTCGGCTACGACACCTGGGGGCCGGAAGGCGCCGCCGCCGCCCTCGAAGCCGAAATCATGGCCTCCAGCCCCGTCCCGCCCGACGCCTGGCGCCAACACCACCTGCAAGGCAACCGCCGTCCTGCCCGACTCTTCCTCCAGCCCATCGACCTGCAACCGCACCACTTGGGCCTCAGCCTGCGCTTCTTCCTGCCCAAAGGCGCCTACGCCACCATCCTCCTGCGCGAAATCCTGAAAACCGAACCCTCCGCTCTCGACGACGAATCCTGACCCTGCGTCTCCCCCTCTCTCCCTCCCTGCGTCCCTCCCTCCCTGCGTCCCTCCCTCCCTGCGTCCCTGCGTCTCTACGTCCCTCCCTCCCTGCGTCCCTCCCTCCCTGCGTCCCTCCCTCTCCCTCGCCCCATTCACCTCGGCCCGTGCCCCTGCTCGACACCCACCGGCGCAGCCACTACCGCATCCTGGCCGTCAGCGACAAGGTCGAACCGCGCATCTACGGCCCCAACCTGCGCCTGTCCGCCCCCAACGTCGACTTCATCGTCAGCTGCGGCGACCTGCCCTACTACTATCTCGAATATATCGTCTCCGTCCTCGATTGCCCCCTCTACTACGTCCACGGCAACCACGACCGCCCCGAACATCGCTCCTCTGGCCAGGTGGCCTACGAACCCAGCGGCGGCGCCAACCTGCACCTGTCGTTGCGCCTTGTGCACGGCCTTCTCATCGCCGGGCTGGAGGGTTCACACCGCTACAACCGCAACGAACTCTATCAATACAGCCAGGGAGCCATGTGGAGCCAGGTCATCCGGCTTTGTCCGCTCCTGCTCCGCAACCGCCTGCTCCATGGCCGCAGCCTCGACATCCTCATCACCCACTCGCCCCCCTTCGGCATCCACGATGCCGCCGACCAGCCGCATATCGGCTTTCGCGCCTTCAACTTCCTGATCCAACGCTTCCGGCCCCGCTACCACTTCCACGGCCACCAACACATCTACACCCAGCTGGAAACGACCCGCACCCAGTTCGAGGCGACGGAAATCGTCAACGTCTACCCCTACCGCCTCCTCGACCTCGATTTCAGCCAACCGGGTTGACGCCGACCGACCGGCGTCTGCCTCCTATGCCGACCAGAGCAGCCCACGACCAGCAACATCGCCAGGAAGTGATCATCCTGGCCCAATACGGCTCGGATGCACCCGCTGCCCGCGAATTCAACCGCGCCCGCAAGCGCTCGTTTCTCAACGACATCGACGCTTTTCTGCACGGCTACACCAATCGGCTGCTCTCGTTCGATGAAGTCAGTCAAAGCGTCTCCACCGGCCAACTGATCGACCTGGGCCTGCAAGAAGTCCCGCTCGCCGCCATTCGCGGCAGCGTCGACCGCTATCGCGACTTCGACCTCGCCTTTTTGCCGCGGCGGTCGGGGCTGCGCGACCGTTGGGAGCGAGTTGCCTCTGCCCGCAGCCACGGCCTACCCGTGCCGCCGGTCGATCTCTACAAATTGGGCGACATCTACTTCGTCCGCGATGGCAACCACCGCGTCTCGGTCGCCCGCAGCCGCGGCGACCGCACCATCCAGGCCCGCGTCATCGAACTGGTCTCGCGCGTACCCATCTACCCCGACCTGACCCCGGACGACCTGCCCGGCATCGAAGCCTACGCCGACTTCCTGCGCCTGACCGAAGCCGACCGCTATCTGCCGGGCGTCGATCTGCGCCTGACCCAGCCGCGCAACTACGCCCGCCTGCTGCGCCACATCGCCCTCTTCCGCTATCTCAACCGCCAGCCCGGCGAAGAACCCCGCCAATGGCCCGAAGCCGTCCGCGCCTGGTACGAACAACTCTACCAGCCCTTCCTTGTCATCATCGAAGATAGCGGCGTCATGGATCACTTCCCCACCCGCACCACCACCGACCTCTACATGTGGCTGGTCACGCACTTTCGCCAACTGCACAGCCGCCTGCCTCGCCCCACCGAGTTCAGCCAGATCGAAGACGACCTGCACATCTACCTGGCCCCGTATCTCGACCTCTGAGCGGCGTAGGGCGCATCGTAGGGGAAGCGTAGGCATGGCGTCCAGCAGGGCGGCCGGCTCTCTGCTATCCTGCAGGGCAAGAGATGGTAATCTCTTCTTCTCCTCCTTTTGTATAGAGTGCTCACGGCAGGGCAGCCGTGAGCACTCTCGCGTCCAGACCCAAACGGGGCGCGCGGGGCACTATGACGAACAGCAATGAACCTTGTAAGCGAATTGTAAGCCGCGGGCGTTGCTCGGCTATACTTTAGCGTGTAAAGTCTAATTGCGGTGTCAATAGGGGTTCCCCTGGGGAGCAAGGGTGCTGAGCGATTCGGAAATAGCCTGCCTGGCGAAAATCGATGCGAACTCCTCCCCCGGTCGCCTCGACCTGCCCGTGCCTTTATCCCAATTCATCCCAACCCCCTCTCCCCCACGGTGGTAAAGACGATGAACACTCCCCCAACCAAATTCATTGCCGTCTCCCTCCTCCTCATAGTCGCTTTCATCACCGGCCCAGGCACGGCCTTCGCCTCCCCCTCCCTTCGCCCGCAGGCCGAGACGCGGCAGGTCGCAGCTCGCTTCGCCAACGCCTGCGGCTCCCGCTACAAGGCGATCAAAGGCGACACCATCGACAGCATTGTCGCCAAGTGCGGCCTCGACCGCAGCGTCGTTCTGGCGGCCAACGGCGGAAGCACGAAGGTCAAGGCCGGGCGGGTTCTGAAGTTCAAGACCGCGCCCGCACCGACGCCCACCCCACGCCCGCGGGTCATCTTGCCCAAAGTACAGCGGCCGCCCGCACCCACCGAGGCCCCGCCCGTCGATCGCGAGGACAAGACCCTGCCGATGCCGACCGCCCCACCTGCGGCTAACTAAGCCGGGCTGCCAGCACCGGTTCGGGCCGCCCGCAGCTGCTCGAACAGCCGGCGCTCGCTTTCGCTCAGGTTCTGCGGCAGCTGCGCCTCGACGGTCACGAGCAGGTCGCCGCGCTGATCGGGCTTGTGAAGATTCGGCATCCCCAGGCCGCGCAGACGGAACACTTTTCCGTTCGGCGTGCCTGGCGGGATGGTCAGCACCACGGGCTGGTCGAGGGTGGGCACCTGACTCTCTCCGCCCAGGACCAACGTGTAAAGTTCGATGGCATGGCGCAGACGCAGATCGTCGCCCTCGCGCCCGAAGTGGGCGTGCGGCAGAACATGCACCCGCAGATACAGGTCGCCGGCCTGAGCGCCCCCCAGCCCCGGCGCCCCTTTCCCGGCCACCCGCACCTTCGAACCCGTCTTCACCCCGCGCGGAATGGTCACCTCGACCCGTTCACCATCGACCTGGAAGGTGCGGGCGGCGCCGTGGAAGGACTCTTCGAGCGTGATCTCCACCCCGTGCTCGGCATCCTGACCACGCCGCGCCGGGCGGGCGCCGGCAGCCGGGCGGGCGCCAAAGCCGCCGGGTTGGCGGGCGCCGCCAAATAGCATCTCGAAGAAATCCGAGAAGCCCCCCGCGCCGCCGCCGAACATCTGCGCGAAATCCTCGGGCGAGACGGTGCGAGGATAGGCGCCGCCCGGCTGCCCACCCTGGTACTGGCGCCAGAAATCCTGTGGGTTGCCGCCCGTGCGTTCGTATTGCTGCCATTGGGCGCCAAACTGGTCGTATTTCCTGCGTTTTTCAGGGTCCGAGAGCACCTCATTGGCCTCGTTGATCTCCTTGAACCGCTCCTCGGCCCGTTTGTCGTCAGGATTGGCATCGGGATGATATTGCCGCGCAAGTTGGCGATAAGCTTTCTTGATCTCTTGTTCGGTGGCAGTCTTGCTGACGCCAAGAACCTTGTAATAATCCTTGTAATCCATGGGTCTGACCGTTTCTGAGATGGGATGATGCAGGCGACTGACTGGCAGTGATTATAGCCGGAAAGGAAATGAAGCGCCATCGCCGCCGGTTGGGGTGTAATTCAGTGCTGGAACAGCACGACAACAAAAACGGGTGGGGTCGCATGACCCCACCCGTCGGCTCAGAACTGATTCGTTCTGGCCCACTTCCAACCTTACGACCAGTGAATCATAGTTGGCGATAATCGCCTTCGACAACCTCATCATCACCGCTGGTGGGCTGCGGGCCGGGGGCCGAACCATCGTTGGGGCCGGGCTGCTGCGATTGGTAGAGCTGCTGACCCAGGGCGTAGCTGGCTTGCTGGAGCTGCTCGGTCAAGTTTCGGATGCGGTTGACATCCTCGCCCTTCATCGCCTCTTGCAACTCAACGATGAGCGCCTCCAATTTACCACGGTCGGCGGCGGGGGCCTTGTCGCCCAATTCCTTCAGAGCTTTCTCGACGGCGTAGATGGCGCCATCGGCGCTGTTCGTGGCATCCACCAGGTTGCGCCGGGCTTCGTCCTCGCGCTCATGATCTTTGGCCTCTTTCACCATGCGCTGAACTTCTTTGTCGTCCAGGTTGGTCGAAGCGGTGATCTTGATGCTCTGCTCTTTGCCAGTGGCCTTGTCGCGGGCGGTTACATGCAGGATGCCGTTGGCATCGATGTCGAACGTGACTTCGACCTGCGGGATGCCGCGAGGGGCCGGGGGGATGCCGTCCAACCGGAAGTTGCCCAGCAGCTTGTTATCGCGGGCCATCGGGCGCTCGCCTTGCAGGATGGCGATGTCGACCGCGGTCTGGCCATCCTCGGCCGTGCTATAGACTTCGGATTTGCGGGTGGGGATGGTGGTGTTGCGAGGGATCATGACCGTCATCACTCCGCCCAGCGTCTCGACGCCCAGGCTGAGCGGGGTCACATCCAGCAGGAGGACGTCCTTCACCTCGCCGCCCAACACGCCTGCCTGGATGGCTGCCCCAACGGCCACCACCTCGTCAGGATTGACGCTCTTGTTCGGCTCTTTGCCGGTCAGCTCGCGCACCAGGTCTTGGATCATGGGCATACGGGTGGCGCCGCCCACCAGGATGACCTCGTGCAGGTCGCCGGTCTTCAGCCCGGCATCGCGCAGGGCCTGCTCGAACGGTTTGCGGCAGCGCTGCACCAGGTCTTCGGTCAGTTGCTCGAACTTGCTGCGCGAGAGCTTGAATTGCAGGTGGCGGGGGCCAGAGCTGTCGGCGGTGATGAACGGCAAGTTGATCTCCGTCTCCTTCACGCTCGAAAGCTCGATCTTGGCTTTCTCGGCCGACTCGCGCAGCCGCTGCAAAGCCTGGCGGTCGTTGCCCAGGTCGATGCCTTGATCCTTTTTGAACTCGGCGATCAGCCACTGCACGATGCGCTCATCCCAGTCGTCGCCGCCAAGATGAGTGTCTCCGGCGGTCGAACGCACTTCGATCACGCCGTCGCCGACATCGAGCACCGAAACATCGAAAGTGCCGCCGCCCAGGTCGAAGACGAGGATAGTCTCATCGTGCTTCTTGTCCAGGCCATAGGCCAGGGCAGCCGCAGTCGGCTCGTTGATGATGCGCAAGACATCCAAACCGGCGATCTTGCCGGCATCCTTGGTGGCCTGGCGCTGGCTATCGTTGAAATAGGCCGGGACGGTGATAACCGCTTGGGTGATGGTCTCGCCCAGATAGGCCTCAGCATCCTTCTTCAGCTTGCCCAAGATCATGGCGCTGATCTCTTGGGGCGTGTAGTTCTTGCCCATCACCGGCGCTTCCACACGGGCATCGTTGTGTGTGCCGGCGATGATCTTATAGGACACCATCTGCTTGGTGCGTTGGGTTTCGGCATCGTCGCTGCGACGGCCCATCAGGCGCTTAATCGAATAGAAAGTATTGTCGGCATTCACCACGGCTTGCCGTTTGGCCGTGGCGCCCACCAGCCGCTCGCCATTTTTGTTGAAGGCGACCACTGAAGGCGTGGTGCGCCCCCCCTCGGCATTGGCGATGACGGTGGCGTCGCCGCCTTCCATGACGGCAATAACGCTGTTGGTTGTACCCAGGTCGATACCTACGATTTTAGACATTTTCGGATGCCTCCTCAGGGAGTGATAATTGATAAGTGCAGCGCCGGCGTATCATGTCCGGCAAAGATTGCTATCCTGAGTATAGGCGGCGAATATTTGCGGCTCATTTGTTTTTTGTTAGCGAAGTATATGAGTCAGGCGCGCATTGTTGAAGCGCGACCCGGCATCGATGCTATACTTGCCCTGCCCCTTATTTCGTCTCCTCTCACCCGCTCTCAAAAGGAGTGATTCATGTCTCATTTGGCTCCCTGGGACCAGTCTCCCGACCCCCGCGCCGCCTTGCGCCTGGCCGACCCGGCCGTGTTCGATGCCATCGAAGGCGAACGCCGGCGCCAGCAAGACCACATCGAGTTGATCGCCTCGGAGAACTATGTCAGCCAACCGGTTCTTGCGGCCATTGGCTCGGCATTTACAAATAAATATGCCGAGGGCCTGCCCGGCGCCCGCTATTATGGCGGTTGCGAATTCGTCGACATCGTCGAGCAGCTTGCCATCGACCGCGCCAAACAACTCTTCGGCGCCGACCACGCCAATGTCCAGCCCCATGCCGGCGCCCCTGCCAATATGGCGGCTTTCTATGCCCTGCTGAACCCCGGCGACCGCGTGCTGGGCATGAAGCTCGACCACGGCGGCCACCTCACCCACGGCGCCAAATTCAACTTCAGCGGGCGCACCTACGAATTCCACGGCTACGGCGTTCAGCCCGACACCGAGACCTTGGACTATGACGTCATCCGGCAGATGGCGCTCGAGGTTCAGCCCCGGCTCATCCTCTGTGGGGCCAGCGCCTATCCCCGGCTGATCGATTGCGCACCCCTGCGCGCCATAGCCGACGAAGTGGGCGCCTATCTGATGATGGACATGGCCCATGTGGCGGGCCTGGTCGCGGCCGACCTCCACCCCGACCCGGTGCCCTATTGCGATATCGTCACCACCACCACCCACAAAACACTGCGCGGCGCACGCGGCGGCCTGGTGTTGTGCAAGGCCGACCATGCCCGGAAAGTAGATAAGGCCGTCTTCCCTGGTCTTCAGGGCGGCCCCCTCGTCCATCAGATCGCCGGCAAGGCCGTAGCCCTGGGTGAGGCCCTGGCGCCGGCCTTTAAGTCCTATGCCCAGGCAGTGCTGGACAACATGCAGGTGCTGGCATCTGAACTGATGGCCGAAGGCTTGCGGCTGGTATCGGGCGGAACCGACAACCACCTGGCCCTGGTCGATGTCACACCCTTTGGCATTGGCGGCGCCACCGCCGAGACCGCCCTGGGGCAGGCCGGCATCACCGTCAACAAAAACCTGATCCCCTACGACGCGCGCAAACCCGGCGACCCCAGCGGCATCCGCATCGGCGCGCCGGCCATGACCACCCGCGGCCTGGGCGCAGCCGAGTTCCAGCAGATCGCCCGCTGGATGGCGGCCATTCTCCGCCATCCTGACGCTGGCGACCTGCAAAAGCGCATCGCCAGCGATGTCAGCGACATGCTGGCCGCCTTTCCCGTCCCCGCCTGATGAAGAACCCCTGACAGGTTGTGCGAAGCTTCGCTTCGCGCCAAGCCTGTCAGGGGTTTCAACTCAAAACTGAAACCACGGCCGCGCCCGCACCACCCGGTAGCGCAAGTCGGTCACAAACGAACGCAACTGTTTGTGCCACCGCTCCCACTCGTTGCTCGCCATTGCCTCGCCGATCATCTCAAGATCAGGAGCATGGAGCACGATCAGCCGCAACGGATAGGCCCCCCATTGCGTGTGCATCACGTCGCTCGGTTCGAAACCCAGATTCTGCATCCCCGGCATCCAATGCTGGATCATGAATCGGCGATATTCCAATTCGCGATAGGCAGGATAATTGTAGGTGATTAGAAGTTTGTATCCGTCCATGAGGCGTCGCTGCGGTTGACGAAACGATTGCTAAACAATCTGTGCATTCTACTTTCCCCTGTCGCCGCCGTCAAACGCGACGCAGCCACTACCCGCCATCCGCTTACCCGAAAAACTTATGACACGACCACGCACCTTCCCATTCGTGATGTTGCTGATCGTCTGGCTGTTGTTGTTGGAGCATAGGGTTGCCCTGGCTTACAACGACGAGCAGGCTCCGGCGGCAGTCAGTCCTGGCCCTGGCTATTTCCAGATCGGACAGACAGGCGGCAGTTCCTATGCTGTTGCCGTTCAGGGTTCCTACGCCTATGTCGGATCGGGTAGGCGCGTGCTGGTGGTGGATGTAAGCGACAAAGCCAAACCCACGGTCTTGGGTCGGACGCGGCAAATGCCCGGCGTCGTCCAACACCTGGTGGTTGCGGGTAACTATGTCTTTGTCGCAGCCGACCTGGGGGACATCCAGGTGATCGATGTCAGCAACCCGGCCGCGCCCTCGATTGTAGAGACCTTCAACGTGCCAGGTTTCGCCAACGGTGTGGCCCACAAAGACAACCGTCTTTATGTGGCCGCATCTCAGGGCGATCTGCGCATCCTGGATGCCAGCAACCCCCTGGCCCTGAGCGAACTCGGCTCGTTAGCGTTGGGAGGCTCGACGCTGGCGGTTAGTGTACGAAACAACTACGCCTTCGTTGGCGCTGGTAGTGCTGGACTAAAGATCGTCGATGTCAGCAATCCGGCGTCTCCCAGCCTGATCTCGACCTTCGACACCGCCGAAAATGCCCAGGGTGTTGCCATCGGCGGCAACTATGCTTATTTGGGCGATGGATTCGATGGAATGCGAGTGATCGACATCAGTAATCTTGCCGCACCCCACGAAGTCGGTGGGTCGCAGGCTGCGGGTTATGTGCGTTATCTGACAGTCAGCGGCAACTACATCTATTCAGCAGGTGGGTGGGGCGGCCTGGTAGTTCTGGATGTCGCCAATCCGGCGGCGCCAAAGAAGGTGGGGTCATCACCTGTGCCAGGCTTTGCCTACGGCATCGACAAGGCTGGCGACTATGTCTATGTGACCGATACCTACACCGGGCTGCGGGTCGTGCGCGTGAGCAATCCGGCGGCCCCCGTCGAACTGGGCGCGACCGCTACGATCGGACGATTGATGGATGTAGCCAGCTCCGGAGACTATGCTTATGGCGTCAACTATGCCCATGCTCTTCAGGTCGTGGATGTCAGCCAACCTAATAGTGCGGCCGTGGTTGGCGAATGCCAGCTCCCCGGCAACGGAGAGACGGTTAGCATCGTGGGGGCGAAGGCCTTCGTAGCCGATGGCGACTTGCAGATCATCGACATTTCCACTCCCACGCACCCTGTCTTGCTCGGATCTTACGACGCCCAGGGCCAGGTTCAAGAAGCGGTTGTGGTGAATAACCTTGCCTATCTGGCCGAGACCAGCCGCTTCAGTATTGTCGATGTCTCTGATCCGGCGCACCCAGCATTCGTCGGCGGTCTGTCTGCGTCTGGCAATATGCGGCGGCTGGTCGTGCGCAATGGCTATGCCTATGTAGCTGCGGGCGGTGATGGCCTGCGCATCATCGATGTCTCTAATCCGGCCAACCCGACCGTGACCTCCGCGTTGGAGATGGAAGAGGAAGCTATCAGCATAGCAGTGCGCGAAGGCGTCGCCTATGTGGGCATGGCCGGCAAGGGCTTGCGATTGGTGAATGTAAGCAATCCGGAGCAGCCGCAGCCTTTGGGCTGGCTTGAAAATGCGGGCTATGTGAACGATGTCAGGGTGCGCCAGCAGGTCGCTTATCTCGCCGCCGATGCGTCAGGGTTGATGGTGGTGGATGTCCACGATCCCATGCAACCCAAGTTGATCGGCGGCTTCAACCCTTTGGGTACAGTGTTGTCATTGGCGATGCGCGATGGCCTTGTGTTCCTGGCCGATGAAGAGCTGGGCCTGGTGATCCTGCGCGAAGCCCCGCCCACTTACTTCCCCCTGGTGCAGCACTGAGCCGCGCCCCATGCGCATCCTCCACATCTACAAAGACTACCATCCCGTCCTGGGCGGGATCGAGAACCATCTGCGCTGGTTGGCGCGGGGCCAGGCCGCCCGCGGCCACGATGTCACCGCCCTGGTGACGAACCCGGCTGGGCTAAAGACGACGGTGCGGGTCGAGGAGGGCGTGCGGATCATCCGGGCGGCGCGGATCGCCACCGTCGCCTCCACACCGCTCAGCCTGGCCCTGCCCTGGCACTGCTGGCGCCAGCAGCCCGACATCGTCCACCTGCAATTCCCCTACCCGGTGGGCGAGATCAGCAACCTGCTGTTTGGCCGCGGCCGCGCCACCGTCATTTCCTATCAAAGCGATGTTGTGCGGCAGGCGGGCGTGCTGCGGCTGTACAATCCCCTCCTGAAGGTGGTTCTGCGGCGGGCGGATCGCATCCTGGCTTCCAGCCCGCCCTATGTCCAAAGCTCGGACTATCTGCGCCCCCTGGCCGACCGCTGCACCGTCCTCCCCATCGGCGTCGAAGTCGAACGCTTCGCCCGGCCCCGATCGGCTGAAGTTGCCGCCCTGCGCGCCCGCCACCCCGGCCCCTTGCTCCTCTTCGTCGGCCGCCTGCGCTACTACAAGGGCCTGAACTATCTGGTCGAGGCCATGCGGCAGGTGCAGGCCACCCTGCTGGTGGCAGGAACCGGGCCGGAAGCAGCCAACCTGCGGGCGCAGGTCGATCAGGCCGGGTTGGTGGGCCGCGTCGTCTTCCTGGGCGATGTGGGCGATGGCGAACTCCCGGCCTATTATCAGGCCGCCGATCTCTTTGTACTGCCCTCCAGCCAGCGCAGCGAGGCCTACGGCATCGCTCTTTTGGAAGCGATGGCGGCGGGGACGGCTGCGATCTCGACCGAACTGGGCACGGGCACTTCCTGGCTCAACCAACACGGCGTCACCGGGCTGGTCGCGCCCGCCCGCGACAGCGCTGCCCTGGCAGCCGCCATCAACGAACTCCTGGCCGACGACGCCCGCCGCCGCCAGATGGCCGCCGCCGCCCAAGCCCGCGCCCGCGCCGAATTCGACCTCGATCAACAGATCGACCGCGTCCTCGACATCTATCGCCAGCTTCTCCACCAGCCGCCAGCCCCATTGGAAACGTAAGGCCTGAACCGGAGGGCGGCGCTTTCTTGGCCCACCCCGCCCAACTGCGGTAAGATCACCTGATTCCCTCCCCCCTCCCTGCGTCTCACCCTCTCACCCTCTCACCCTCCCTGCGTCCCTGCGTCTCCCCCTCCCCCCCTCTCCCCATGCCCTCCCGTCTGCAAAAACTCTCCGATGCCATCATCGAAGCCACCTGGTTGGCGGCGCTGATCGTCGCGCCTCTGTTCTTCGATGTCTATTCGCAGCGCGTGTTCGAGCCTGACAAGATCAGCCTGGTGCGCTCGTTGGCTTTGTTGGCCGTGGTGGCCTGGGTGGTGAAGAAACTGGATGGCTGGCGAACAGGGACAGGGGCGCCCGAAACCGCTTCGCCTCCTCTCTGGCGACAGCCGTTGGTGCGGCTGGTGCTGGCCCTGGCTGCGGCCTACCTGCTCAGCACCCTCCTATCGGTCAACCCGCGCGTCAGTTTTTGGGGATCGTACCAACGCTTGCAGGGCGCCTTCAGCATGTTCAGCTACATGGCGTTCTTCTTCGTCGTGCTCGACACCCTGCGCACGCCTGACCAATGGCGCCGGCTTCAATATACCGTCATCCTCGTCAGCATCCCCATTGCCCTCTACGGCATTCTCCAGCGGGCGCAACTGGACCCCCTGCCCTGGGGCGGCGACACTTTCGAGCGCGTGGCCAGCAACATGGGCAACGCCATCTTTGTCGCCGCCTACCTCATCATGGCTGTGCCCCTGACCTTGGAACGGCTGATCGTCGCCACCCAGCGGATGGTGTTGGACAAAGAGGGCGGAATTGCCGACGCCCTGGCCGCGGGCGGACTCTTCTTCGCCCTTGTCCTCCAGCTTAGCGCCATCATCCTCACCCAAAGCCGCGGGCCGTGGTTGGGCCTGGCCGCGGGCGGCTATGTCTTCATCCTCTTGGGCTTGACCAGCCTGCGCCAACGAGCAGGCGACCAGGGGCCGTTGCGCGCCGGCGAAGCAGCCCGAGGCATTGGCATCGGGCTGGCAGGGTTGGCGTTGGTGGCGGCCGGGTTGGCTGCCACACAGGCATTGCCGGGGATTGGCGGCGTCCTGGTCTTGTTGCTGGCCATCCTCGGCGCTTTGGCCCTCTATTTGGTCCCTGTCATCACCCGCCACGGCTGGCGGTGGCTCTGGTTGGGTGTCGTCACCCAGGCCATCATCGCCATCGCCCTGCTGATCGTCCTCAACCTGCCCTCCACCCCGCTGGCCGGCGTCAAACAAATGCCCTATGTGGGCCGGTTGGGGCAGATGCTGGAGACCGAAGGCGGCACGGGCCGGGTGCGCGTCCTCATCTGGCAGGGCGTGGTCGAGATGATGAAGCCTCACCCGCCCCTCGACTTTCCCCAGGGCCGCACCGACGCCCTCAACCCCGTTCGCCAACTCATCGGCTATGGCCCCGAATCGATGTGGGTGGCCTTCAACCGCTTCTACCGCCCGGAATTGGGCGATCTGGAAGCGCGCAACGCATCGCCCGACCGTTCGCACAACGAGACCTTCGATAGCCTGGTGACAACCGGGCTGCTTGGCTTCATCGCCTACATCCTCCTCTTTTCCAGCATCTTCTTCTATGCTTTGCGCTGGTTGGGCCTCATCGCCGGGCGCGGCGACCGGGTCATGTTCATCGTCCTGGGCGCGGTCGGCGGCTCGTTGGGCGTATTGATCCCTGTCCTGGTCGGAGCCTCGCACTATGCCGGGGTGGGCGTGGCCTTGGGCTTCATCCTGGGCGTGCTCGTCTACGTCACCTACGCCGCCTTTCGCGGCGCGGCTGGCATCTCCAGCTTCGACCGCCGCCACCTGCTGATCATCGCCCTACTCTCCACCATCGTCGCCCACTTCGTCGAAATCCACTTTGGCATCGCCATCGTCTCCACCCGCACCACCTTCTTTGTCCTCACAGCCGTCCTCGTCGCTGTGGGCGCCGGGCTGCTGCGCCTGACTGAGACCCCTCAACCCGACCCGGCGGCCATCGCCCCGGCCTCTGCCATCAAGACGGCGAAGACAAACGTGACCAAAGGCCAGCCAACAGGCAAACGCCGCCCCACCGCCGTCGCCCCTGCCGCTGCCCGCGTCGCCTCTGCACCCCCGCTCTGGCGCCGCATCCTGCCCTTTGCCGTACTCGTCGCCCTGGTGCTCTTCGTCCTCGATTGGGACTTCGTCTCCAACCAATTGGGCAAAGAGGGCGTTCTATCGGTCTTCTGGACATCATGGAACACCCACCTGCGCGACGGCGTGACGGTATCTGGGGCCGGCGTGCTGTGGATCGTCCTCTTCACCCTCATCGTCGCCCTCATGCTGGCCCTGGGCGAAACAACCAGCGGCGGCAGCCGGGCAGCCGAGATCATCCTGGCTGCGGTCGTGTTTTCCGGCCTGGGATTGAGCGTCTGGCTGATCTACGGCTTCTTCCAGGCCGAGCGCCTGCTCCCCTTGCCGGTCTCCTGGCCGCTAGAAAGCAAAGCCCGCTTTGTGGCCAACCACATCACCTATTTCTATCTCTTCCTGGCCCTTTTGGGGTCGGCGCTGGCTGGCGTCATCTTCTGGCTCGATCCTCGCCCCGCGCAAAAATGGAGCCGCCGCAACCTGGCGGCGGGGGCAGTGGGGGCTGGGTTGGCGCTCGTGGCGCTGTACATGATCATCACCGTCAACCTCAATTTGGTGCGGGCGGATGTCTTCTTCAAACTTGGCCAGAGCACCGACGCCCGCAAAGAGTGGCGTTCATCCTTGACATTCTACGATCTTGCCACGGCCATGATGCCGCGTGAAGACTACTACCAGCTCTTCCAGGGCCGCGCCCTGTTGGAAAGCGCCCGCGCCGCCACCTCAGCGGCCGAGCAGGATAGCTTGCTCGACCGGGCCGAGACCGTGCTGCTGCGAGCGCGCGACCTCAACCCCCTGAACACCGACCACACCGCCAACCTGGCCCGCTATTACGGCACGCGCGCCCTGACCACCAACGACCCCGCCCAACGCACGCAGAACTTCCAGCAGGCGGCGGATTATTACCGTCAGGCCACGACCCTCAGCCCCAACACCGCTCATCTGCAAAACGAGTGGGGCGCCATCTACGCCCAACTCGGCGAGTACGACAAAGCGAACGAGCGTTTCCAGCGTTCGTTGGAGCTGGATAGCGGTTTCGTCGACACCTATCTGCGCATGGCGCAAATGGAATCGCAGCGCGAAAACTGGGAGGCCGCGCTGGCCGATTATGACCAGGGCGCAAAGCTGAACCCGCGCGATGTGCGCTCTCTCAGCGGTCGCGCCTACGCCCTGGCCAAGCTGGGCCGCCTGAGCGAGGCCATTGCCGCCAATCTCGATGTTCTGGCCCTGACCCCCACCGATATACCCACCCTACAAAATGTGGCGCTGCTCTATCAACAGCTTGGGCAGTATCAGCAGGCATTGGAGTTCGCACGGCAGGCCCTGTCAGTCGCCCCTGCCGAGCAAAAAGCAGCCATCGAGGATCTCGTCCAACAGATCCAGCAGCAGGTCCAGGGCGCTGGCGGAGAATAGGCACATGTTGGAACAGATCATGCTCATCTTTGGCGCCGCCCTCACCGTGGCGCTGGGGTTCACACCTGTGGCCCGGCGGCTTGCCTTCCGCACCAACATGGTCGATCGGCCCGGCGGCCGCAAATTCCACGCCAACCCGACGCCGCTTCTGGGTGGCGTGGCCATTTTTGCTGCCGTCATCGTCGCCCTCATCGCCTTTGGCGACCGCTTCTACGTCGGCGAAGTCGCGGCCATCATCATCGGCGCCACCCTCATCTCCACGCTTGGCTTTTGGGATGACCGAGTCAGCCTGCCGCCGTGGGCCAAGCTGTTGGGCCAGATGATCCCGGTGGCTGTGCTCGTCATTGCCGGGGTGCGCATCTCGGTCTTCCCCTCCCCTGTTCTCAACATCATCGCCACCTTCGCCTGGGTGCTGTTCATCACCAACGCCGTCAACTTTCTCGACAACATGGATGGATTGGCGGCCGGCGTTGCTGCCGTCGCCAGTGGCTTTTTCGTTCTCTTGGCGGCCTTATCGGGCCAATATCTGGTGGGCGTCCTGGCGGCGGCGCTGCTGGGGGCATGTCTGGGCTTCCTGGTCTATAATTTCAACCCAGCCAGCATCTTCATGGGCGACACCGGCAGCCTTTTTATCGGGTTCCTATTGGCAGCTGTCGGCATCAAGCTGCGCTTCCCTGCCAATGTCACCGCCGTCACCTGGATGATCCCACCGCTTGTCTTGGGCGTACCCATCCTCGACACATCCCTCGTCATCATCTCGCGCCTTCGCCGCCGGCTCAATCCCCTTACCACCGCGGGTAAGGATCATCTCTCGCACCGCCTCGTTTACCTGGGCCTCACCCGTCGCGAGGCGGTGATGGCCATCTACCTCATCGGTGGCATCTTCGGCATGATCGCCATCTTCGTCACCCAGGCCAGCATCCTCGAAGGCGCTATGGTCGCCGCCGTCGTTCTGTTTGGCTGCCTGCTCGTCATCTGGCGCATGGAGCGCGTCCCGCTCAATCGTTGATACGTATTGCGTATTGCGTATTGCGTGACGATTGCAACATAATACGCAATACGGAATACGTGGTTCGTATTGCGTATTGCGTATTGCGTAATGATTGCAACATCATACGGAATACGGAATACGGAATACGGAATACGGAATACGGAATACGCAATATCCTCCCATTCATCCATTTTCACTCACCAATCAACCAATTTCCCACAAAGAGACTCACCTTGAAACACTATCGCACCTTCGTTTTCGTCCTTCTCGTGGCGGCTGCGGCCCTGCTGCTGGCTGCCTGCGGTGGCGTAGCGCCCGCGCCCGCGGCCACGGCCACGCCTGCCGCCGCCGAGGCCACCCCCGCCGCCGAGGCGATTGTCACACCTGCCGCCTCGCCCGTCCAGCCTGCCGCCCCCGAAAAGCAGTGGTCGCAGGCGCCAGAAATGACCATCGACCCATCGAAGACCTATCTGGCCACACTGAAGACCGCCAAAGGCGACATCACCGTAGAACTGTTCGCCGACAAGGCCCCCAATACGGTCAACAACTTCGTCTTCCTGGCCCAACAGGGCTTCTACGACAACACCACCTTCCATCGCGTGCTCGAGGAGTTCATGGCCCAGGGCGGCGACCCCACCGGCACCGGCGCTGGCGGCCCTGGCTACACCTTCGCCGATGAGATCGACCCCGCCACCAAGTTCGACCACGCCGGCCAACTGGCCATGGCCAACAGCGGCCCCGACACCAACGGCAGCCAGTTCTTCATCACCTTCGCCCCCACGCCCTGGCTGGACGGCCACCACACCATCTTCGGTGAGGTGATCGACGGCGCGGATGTCCTGGCCCAACTGACCCGCCGCGACCCCGACCAGTCGCCCGATTTCGCAGGCGACGCCATCCTGTCGGTCGAGATCAGCGAAGCCGACGCCTCACGGCTGCCCACACCCACCCCCCTACCTACGCCCTTTGCCCCTGACGCCTCTGCCGACGACCACTTCATGGCATCGCTGCCCGCCGAAGAGCGCGTCAACTACTGGAACACTGCCCCGGCCAACATCCTGGAACCGGGCGCCGTCTACCTGGCCACCTTCCGCACCGATGCCGGCGACATCGTGGTTGAACTCACGACCGACAAATCGCCCCAGAACGTCAACAACTTCATCGCCCTGGCCCGCGCCGGCTACTACGACGGCACCCATTTCTATCAAGTCATCGAGGACCTGGTAGCCCTGGGCGGCGACCCTCTGGAAAACGGCGGCAGCAGTCCTGGCTATACCGTGCCCGATGAACTGGACCTCAGCGTTTTCGACGGCGCCGGCTGGTTGGGCAGCGCCCAACAGGGGCCAGATAGCAACACCGGCCAGTTCTTCTTCACGCTGGGGGCCACGCCCTGGCTGGCCGAGCGTTTCAGCCCCTTGGGGAGAGTGATCGAAGGACTTGATGTGCTTGAAGGCTTCAAGCCGCGCGACCCCAGCCTGCCTGACCAGCCCGACGGTGTGCTCCTCCAACGGGTAGACATCTCGACCGCCGAAAGCTCTCAGATGCCCACCCCCACCCCCAGCCCCACCCCCTTCGCGCCTACAACGCCCAAATCCGGCCAGCGCCCCCTGAGCGATGTCGCAGTCGGCGACCGCGATGGCTATTACAACACCCCTCCCAAGATGGAGATCGACAAGAACAAGGACTACAAGGCCGTCATCCGCACCGAGGTGGGGGATATTACCATCGATCTGTTCGAAAAAGACGCGCCCAACACCGTCAACAACTTCGTTCTCCTGGCTCAGAATGGCTTTTTCGACGACACCACCTTCCACCGGGTGATAGAAGGCTTTATGGCGCAAACTGGCGACCCCACCGGCACCGGCGCTGGCGGCCCCGGCTACACCTTCGCCGATGAATTCGTCCCCACCCTGCGCCACGACCGCCCCGGCCTGGTCAGCATGGCCAATCGGGGCCCCAATACCAACGGCAGCCAATTCTTCATCACCTATGACGCCACCCCCTGGCTGGATGATAAGCACACCATCTTCGGTGAAGTGAGCGAAGGCATGGATGTATTGCAAGAGATCAAGCTGCGCGACCCCGACGCCGACACCGACCCCGGCACGAAAGTGCTGAAGGTGGATATTGAGGCGAAGTAGGTAGACAGGTAGACTGGTCGCAGATCGCAAGTGGCAGGTGGCAGGTGGCAGGTCGCAGAGCTTGTCCCTTCGCTCGGCTCAGGGCAGGCTCTGAGTGAAACGAAGGATCGCAGGTGCCTCTATTCGTGCCATTCGTCCATTCGTGCCATTCGTGATCAATCCACTCCGCAATTCACACTCCACAATCCACAATTCCTGACATGGCCCGCTACACTCAAGCACCCTCTCTCCAAATTGACCTCAAGAAGAACTACACCGCCACCATCAAGACGAACAAAGGCGATATGAAGCTGACGCTCCATGCCGCCCAGGCGCCGGTGACAGTCAACAACTTCGTCTTCCTCGCCCGCGAGGGTTTCTACGATGGCGTCACCTTCCATCGCGTAATCGCCGATTTCATGATCCAGGGCGGCGACCCAACCGGAACCGGACGCGGCGATGCCGGCTACAAGTTCCGCGATGAATTCGCCCCCGGCCTGAAGCACGATGGCCCTGGCGTCCTCAGCATGGCCAACGCTGGTCCCAACACCAACGGCAGCCAATTCTTCATCACCCACGTCGCCACCCCCTGGCTCGACAACAAACACAGCGTCTTTGGCCGCCTGATCGACGGGCGAGATGTACTATTTGCCATCGAGCAGGGCGACATGATCGATTCCATCGACATCGATGAGTTCTGAACCGGCGGCCCTACCCGACCGTGCGCTACAGCGGCGCCAGCTCGTTTTGCGAGTTGGCGCCGTTTTAGCCATGCTCACCCTGTCGGCGCTGATCCTGCTCAACGCCGATAAAGTGCGAGAGCTGGGACGATTCGGCTACCTGGGCGTCTTTCTGATCAGTTTCGCCGCCAATGCCACCATCATCATGCCCGCGCCCGGTTGGATGGTGGCGATGGTGGCTGCCAGCGCCCTCAATCCGTTGTTCGTGGGCCTGGCAGCGGGGACAGGCGAGGCGCTGGGCGAGATCACCGGCTATCTGGCCGGGGCCAGCGGGCGGGCCATCGTCCAACAGAGGCAGCGCTACGACTGGTTGGCCGGGCTGGCGCGGCGCTATGGCCTGCCGTTTTTCGCCGTCATGGCCTTCATCCCCAACCCCTTTTTCGATCTGGCCGGGATCATCGCCGGCGCGCTCGGTTTTCGACTCCGTTACTTCCTTCTGGCCGTGTGGATAGGCAAGACTTCGCGGGCCTTGCTGCTGGCCTATGGCGGCTACCGCCTGTTGGCTCGCTGGTTGAACTTGTAGTGATTTCAGTTTAGCGTCAGCTTCAGGCTGGCCAGAAACGCCAACGCCGCCTGCCCAGGCTGCTGACCGCGGTGCTTGCCCACCAGCCTCCCCATCCCGTCGATCACCACCACCTCGCCCTCTCGATCGACATTGCCCACCCCATAGGCTTTCGTCACTGCGCCCGACCAATCGGGCAGAATGATGACATAGTCCGCCGGGTCGAGGCCGGCGGGCACGAACTTGCTGGCTTCGGCATAGGCATGTTTCAGCGCCGCCTCCACCACCCCGCGCAACAGCCGCGGCGCCTTGCTGGTATCGGCCACACTGGCCACCAGCACCTCCTGCGCCGAGGGATAGCGTTGGCGCACCGCCTCTTGCAGCTCGCGCACGGCAGCGAGGGTATGCTGATTGTGAAAAAGCAGCACCAGGGGTCGCTCTCCCACCAGGCCGGGGCCGATGACGCGACCCGAGACAGCGGCGGTGAGGCGAAACGAGGGGGCGGGTTGGCCGGGTTGCATGGCGTGTGGGCAGAAGTGAACTGCGAATGACATCCTGGGAATGACGACCTCGACCAGGAAGCCGCTATTCTCCTACAACCAAGCCCGCGCAGCCAAATACGATACGGGTTCCCTGCCTGCTTTGCCCACCTTTTTGACTTCCACGCCTCCTTCCCCTACAATCCAATCATTCAATACACCTCCAACGACCATGACCCGGAGGAGTAGGAAGTAGGGGCGAGGTCTCCTCGCCCGCTAGAAGCGAGGTCTCCTCGCCCGCTAGAAGCGAGGTCTCCTCGCCCGCTAGAAGCGAGGTCTCCTCGCCCGCTAGAAGCGAGGTCTCCTCGCCCGCTAGAAGCGAGGTCTCCTCGCCCGCTAGAAGCGAGGT